>JAAENI010000898.1 GCA_024224595.1 Hyphomicrobiales bacterium | reverse complement strand
CGGCGCGGCGCCTGTTCGATTGAGACTAACCGTGGGTTTCGCTTCACCGGGTAAAGTAATTCGGCGTTTGCGTGTTTCCACAACCACCGATTTGCTTCGGCCATGAGAGAAATTTTGACGAACTGTACCCTGCGAGACACCCGAATTTTTCAAAGTCAGTGTCTTTTTCAAACCATTTTCTGGTTTTTTGTCTTCACCATCGCTCATTCTTTACCAATTCCTAATTGTCTGCCAGCCTGCCAACAGGCTTGCCGAAGCTTTTTGGACCTTTAGGCCGGGAAAATCCAGCCCTAGATACAGTTTTTTTAATTCCCCTCAAGAAGATTGATATCATTACGAACCGCAATAGATATCCAATCTTCTGATTTGCATTTTCAATCTGCTGGTTGCACCCCCTTTTGTCAGTGCAACATGAACCGAATTGTTCATACCAAGAGCCGAATCTAGTATTGCTGAATTAAACCTGTTGAAGGCTAACGGCAACCCTTTCTGATAGCCGCCGGATTTCCGTCCGGCAATCAACGCAGCATTAATCTTACCAGATCCATCTTCCCTACCATCACTGGCATGAAACAATACCCGTACCTGACCATTCCTTGCCAGTGCTTCAACCTTCGAAAACCCGGTAATTACAGCCCCGGCCTTCTTCGCAATCGACAGTCCATGACAAATATCATCAAGCAGTAAAGCCTCAATCGATTGTGAAATATCGCTACTTACGTTGACTTTTTGTTTAAATCCTGCAGCAAACAATTTGCTATCATAAGCTTTTTGAACGGCCTGCCTGCTGTTCGTAACCCAAACTCCCCTTCCAGGGAGTTTACATTTGATATCAGCTACGACCGTTTGATCCGGACCTATAACAAATCGTAACAATTCATCCTTGTTGCCGCTTTCACGCGATACGATACAGGTTCTAGTTTGCTCCTTTTTTATCATACTTCTCTATTTGGACAACAAATATTCTGCTGACATTAACCCTCGCTTGGCTTGGCAGGCTCATTGGAAAACACTGTTTCCGCTGAAATAACCATTTCAGTCTCACCTGCCAACTCACCTTCCGGGGTTTCTTCGACAGGGGGTGCCAAATCTTCTTCGGTCACCCAACCCGCCTTCAACCGGGCTGACATAACCATAGATTCCGCATCAACACGCGACAATCCAAATGATTCAAGGGTACCATCGAAATGTGTTGTTTCTCCCTCTTTACGTTCATTCCACCCAAGCAAGTCATCAGCTGCACATCCGGCAAAATCTTCAATTGTTTTGATCTCATCTTTACCTAACGCAACCATCATTGCAGTGGTAATGCCATTGAGTTCGCGCAATTCATCACTAACACCCAGCGCTTTTCGTTCCTCGTCCAGGGTCGTTTCCTGACGCTCCAAAAACTCACGTGCACGTGCCTGTAATTCTTCAGCGGTGTCATCATCAAAGCCTTCAATCGAAGCAATTTCCAGCATATCAACATAGGCGACCTCTTCAACGGACGAAAATCCTTCTGAAGCAAGCAGTTGTGCAACCATTTCATCGACGTTTAACGCTTCTACAAATTTAGTTGTATTTTGCGTAAATTCGACCTGACGTCTTTCACTTTCCTCCTGTTCGGTCATGATATCGATATCCCAACCGGTAAGTTGAGATGCCAGGCGAACATTTTGACCCCGTCGGCCAATTGCTAATGATAATTGATCGTCAGGGACGACGACATCAATACGTTCAGCCTCTTCATCAAGAACAACTTTAGCGACAACCGCCGGTTGAAGCGCGTTGACAATAAAACTGGCTGGCTCAGGCGACCACGGAATAATATCGATCTTTTCACCCTGCAGTTCACCGACAACAGCCTGAACCCGACTACCGCGCATACCGACACAGGCGCCAACCGGATCAATCGAAGAATCGTTAGAAATTACCGCAATCTTTGCACGAGACCCGGCATCACGTGCAACGGATTTAATCTCGATTACGCCATCATAAATTTCCGGCACTTCCATCGTGAACAATTTAGCCATGAACTCTGGGTGGGTTCGCGACAGGAAAATCTGTGGTCCACGCTGCTCACGCCGCACATCATAAATAAAAGCTCTCACCCTGTCGCCATAGCGAAAATTCTCTCTGGGTATAGTTTCATCACGCCGAATTATCGCTTCTCCACGACCCAGGTCGACGACAACATTACCATATTCCACCCGTTTAACGCTGCCATTGATGACTTCTCCAATGCGGTCTTTAAATTCATCATACTGCTGGTCGCGTTCAGCTTCCCGGACTTTCTGGACAATAACCTGTTTTGCTGACTGGGCGGCAATTCGGCCAAACTCCATTGGTGGCAATTGCTCCGATACAAAATCACCCAAATTCACATCAGGAGAATCGTCACGCGCTAGTTCAATTGAAATCTGAGTAGTGTAGTCTTCTACGACTTCCACAACTTCCAACAAACGTTGCAATTTAATATCGCCTGATTTGGCATCAATATCCACTTTGATATTTGTTTCCTGCCCATAACGCGAACGCGCAGCTTTCTGAATAGCTTCGGCCATCGCATCAATAACAATTTCGCGGTCTATCGATTTTTCGCGAGCAACTGCGTCGGCGATTTGTAATAACTCAAGTCTGTTGGCACTGACAGCCATATTTATTCTCCTGACTGTTTGAATTGTTATCGGTCCTGGATACTACTCTATCCGTTAATTTCACCACTGTTATCATCACTGATTCGATCATTTTCGCCTAATCCGTTTGCCTGTCTCAGCGCTTTATCCCGGCGCAGGGATTCACGAATCAGATCATCCGTCAAAATCAATTTCACACTTGCCATATCTTCTATGCATATTACAAAATCACAATTATCATTATTATCATTCAACTCACGGCGAAAAGTCACCTCATTGCCATCCGTTGCCAAGATGGTACCTTTAAACCGCTTACGACCGTTTATCATTTGTGTCGTTTCAAGTTTAGCGACATGTCCTGCCCAAGTCTCAAAATCTGACCGGCGAACCAATGGTCGATCAATTCCCGGTGAAGAGATTTCCAGGTGATAATTACCTTGAACAGGCTCCTCAATATCCAGAAGCGGCGAAAGCGCGCGCGAAACAGCTTCACATTCACTGACATTGATCATGCCATCAGGACGCTCCACCATGATCTGCATAGTTCGACCGTTTTGACCTGATAATTGAACCCGCACCAGACGAAAACCCAAAGCCTCAATCTCCGGCTCAACAATAGCCGCCACGCGCGCGTCAATACCGCTCTCAATGATATCTCGTGGATGTATGCTCATTGTCACCTAAACTCCTGATAAAAATTTTCCTTGAGCGCCCACTTTCCTTACTCTGAATTGCCACCAGAAATACTGAAACTCCATCTTCCGGCAATAAAAAAGAGCGGGTGCCTTTCGGACCCACTCTCGCGAACATTTCGGAGAATTTGGCGCTAATATAACGTCGAAAATTCCATTTTGCAAGTATATTCGAAAGACTTTATAATCGCTGATGTTTATAACCGCTCAAATGTCAGATAGGCAGAATTGCGCCCCTCACGAATGGCTTTTTTCTCATACCGGGTTGATTTCCATCCGTGCCACGGTTGTGACCCATCGTTTCTTGTTTCAGCGCTCCGATGAAAATCGCTATTATTATCGAAATGGTTCAAGGTCCAGTCCCCATAATGAGCGATATCGGATGCAAAGCGAAATTCACCACCACTTTTCAAAACCCTGGCAAATCGCCGGATATTTTCTTCATTCACAAACCGCCGTTTCCAGTGACGTTTTTTTGGCCAGGGATCAGGGTATAACAGATATATAATATTGACTGAGTTTGGTGGTAGCCAGTTTAACAGCCAAGTCGCATCCTCATCAAACAGACGCAGATTTGAAATTTGGTTTTTGGCAACTTCCGACAAAGCGGTGCCCATACCGTTGATAAAGGGTTCGCAACCTATGAATCCAGTCCCAGACTGCTCAATGCAACGCTGCAACAAATGCTCGCCGCCGCCAAATCCGATTTCGAGGATAATTTTGTCGGCGTCACATTCAAATAACTGATTGAGGTCTTCTGGAGCCGGTTCAGACAGACCGAGCTTCAACTTTGGCAATAGCTGCTCAAACAACACTATTTGTGATGGCTTCAGGGACTTTGCCTTTCTGCGTCCAAAAAATGCCCCTGCACGCCGCTGCTTGCGTTCGTTAGTCATCTTATCATCAATATTAATATCGTTAGATTGCTTTTACGGCATCCTTTAGGGTTTTTGTAAGGTCAGTTTTTTCCCAGGAAAAAGATCCACCGCGCCCAGGTTTACGGCCGAAATGGCCGTAGGCGGATGTCTGCGCATATATCGGCTTGTTAAGATCAAGATGACGCCTGATACCCGACGGAGAAAGATCCATGACCTGACCCAATACCACTTCCAGATCTGCATCAGCAATTTCACCCGTACCGTGAGTATCAACATAGATGGACAATGGTTCTGCGACACCAATGGCATATGACAGCTGAATGGTACACCGTTCAGCCAGATTTGCAGCAACTACATTTTTTGCCAGATATCTCGACGCATAGGCAGCCGAGCGATCAACCTTTGTTGTATCCTTACCGGAAAACGCGCCACCACCATGAGGTGCTGCGCCACCATAAGTATCAACAATAATTTTACGTCCCGTCAATCCGGCATCACCATCGGGACCACCAATTACAAATTTGCCGGTCGGATTAATATGCCAGACACATTCATCAGCAATCTTGAGATCACCCATTGCCTCGCGGATATAAGGTTCAACAACCTCGCGTACTTTATTTGAATCCCAGCTTTCATCGACGTGTTGGGTCGATACCACAATTTGGGTTGCCTCCACCGGAGCGCCATCCTCATAACGCACGGTAACCTGAGATTTAGCATCTGGTCCCAGCTTTGCAGCATCACCTTCACCCTTTTTCCGGGCATCTGCCATCAATTCTAGAATTTTGTGAGAATAGTAAATCGGCGCTGGCATCAAATCGGGCGTCTCTCGACAGGCATAGCCAAACATAATTCCCTGATCCCCCGCTCCCTCTTCACCCTGGCGATCAGAAGAGTTATCAACACCCTGGGCGATATCCGCTGACTGTGAATGCAGCAAAACGTCAATTTTTGCGTTTTTCCAGTGAAACCCATCCTGTTCATAACCAATGTCGCGAATTGCACGACGTGTCGCAGAACGGAAGCGGCTGGGATTTATGACCTGATTGCCGTTTTTATCCGTCTTCAACAAACTGTTTGGCACACGTACTTCACCAGCGATTACTACACGATTAGTTGTCGTTAAAGTTTCGCAGGCAACCCTCACGCTCCAAGGATCATTACCGCTTTTGAGCGCTTCCTTATAAACAAGATCAACAATTTCATCTGAAATTCGATCACAAACCTTGTCAGGATGACCCTCTGAAACAGATTCACTTGTAAAATGGTAATTCTTCCGCGACATAATATTCTCCAAAGGATGTCCGCGCACTCAGGATAGGACGCGTTAGCTGTTCTTTAAGCTCAAATGTTGAAAAGTCTTTTATAGCGCATGTGAATAAGGTCAAGTAGGCAAATCATCCAAGAACGGACATTTATCGCAATTTCCGTGAAATATGATCCGGATCACCATCAAACCAGCCCTCAGCCATAGTTTCAAGACTGACTATTCTTCTTCATCCGCTGATGCCACAGATTTGATCAGGTCAATTATTTTGCGGCGAATATCAATATCATCAATCTACACGAAGGCCGGTTTAACTGCAATCCTTCTGAACTGGCCTTCTGAACTGGACAATAAACCACAATATAGTTTGGGGATTTCGACTCATTCATTTGTTCACCAGAAGTTCTATCAGCAGATTGAGGGGCATCTTCAAAAAAAAATGCCACCGGCATATTGAGAACCACCGCGATGTTTTGGAGCCCGCATACCACCAACAGATTTGTACCTTTTTCAGACATCTGAATCTGCTGGAACGGGACGCCGAGGCTATCTCCAGGTTTCTCCTGGCTCAAGCCCATCATCGTACGGCGCAAGCGAACTCTGCTTCCAGCACGTATATCAATTGGGTCAGGAGTTTTCTTGTCTTCGCTCATTTTTGTATTTCACATTCTGGCAATGGATTTGCAAAAATCTGGTAAGATAAATCGTCCAGTACCCTTAATACTCAGTTTCTCCCTGTGCCATAGTTCGAGAATTTTGAAGGCTGGTTCTGGCTGGCGCAAAAAACATATTCAGTAATTTCGACGCCACATCGGCAACAAGGCCATCAACGCAGTGATAATAAAGAAACCCCAATTTCCGATTTTTTGATAATAGGTACTTTGGGCTGGCTTTGGCAGTCCGGAATCCAGTTTGCCAATTTCACCAAGGCCAAGTGTCACCACGACTCTCCCATAAGCATCAGAGACCGAGGAAATACCACTATTTGCCGCGCGTACGACCGGCAAACCTTCCTCAACACCTCTAATCACCGCTTGTCGTTGATGTTGGTAGGGTCCAGGTGTTTTTCCAAACCAGGCATCATTCGTAACATTTACAATCCAATTGATATTCCTTGTTTCGGATTGAGAGCCTTGCAAATTTTGATTTTTGTTTAATGGTCGGATATGGTTTGGAAAAATTATTTCATAGCAAATCAAAGGCAGGAAGCGACCAGCAGTTTTGGTAGAAAGAACAGTTCGTGTTGCCCCTTCACTAAATCCTCCTTCAATGCCGGTTAGCTGCCGCAATCCAAGGCCTTCTGCATATTGTTGGAAGGGAAGATATTCCCCGAATGGAACCAAATGCGTTTTATCGGCAGCTCCTGCAATTTCTCCTTTGTGATTGATGACGTAAACCGAATTAAATACTCTAGGCTTGTTTTCATCACTCAATCCGGCTTCAACCCGCATCGCCCCGGTAATCAGATAGGCATCAGGTGGCAACAGTTCGGCAATAGCAGCAAGGGCGTCTCTCCTTTGCGTCAATACAAACGGAAATGCCGATTCTGGCCAGATAAAATGCGTAATGTCAGCCTTTGAGGAATTGGATAAATCAAGATATGATTTGAAGATCTTAGCCTCGTTTTCAGGCAGCCACTTCTCTTTTTGCCGGATAGCCGGCTGTACAATTCGCAATCTGACCTCATCGACAAAACGAGTCGGATTGCTATTTAAACGCCAATATCCAAATCCTGTATGCAAGACCACGAGTAACAGACAAAATGACAACAACGCCCTAACGCGACGTGGTTTTTTTCCTGAAGCTGGCGCAAAAATCGCTGGTGATGCAAAAACCAAAATTGCCAGTGGGGTGATCCCATACGATCCCAAAACTGATACACTTTGCATCATCAACGCATTTGGCACGGCTGCATAGCCGATCAAATTCCACGGGAATCCGGTAAAAACAGTTCCGCGTACAAATTCCGCAACCCCAAGAGAAGTTGCCAGTATGGCTATTCGGCGCCAGTCGTCACTCCATAGCAATCGGGCCAGCGAAATCGCAAAAGCCCAAAACAGGGCAAGAAACGCGGGAATTCCCAATACAGCAAGAGGCACAACCCAGGCATAGGTGTCCACATCAACCAGCAATGCTGCACCAATCCACCACAATCCGGCAAGAAAGTAACCAAAAGCAAACCACCAGCCAGTTACAAATGCCGGTCTGGCACGCGCAATTATACCATTTCCTGGATCTCCTGCGGTTCCATCAACTAACCAGACCAAAACCGGAAACGTAAAAAATAATATCCAGAACATATCTGTGGGCGGAAGTGCAAGCGCGGAAAATCCTCCCGCAAGAAAGGCTGTCATGGATCGTTTCCAGCCCCATTGGAGCATAAAAAATCCTGATGTTTTTTCCAGATTAAATTTATTCTTGATCACGAATCACCTGCACAATGCTCAATCAGAAATAGCTGGAGACCTGTTTTGGTCAAGGTTCAATTGACACACACACGAATAATATATTCAGGATTGCCCAATTTCTGCATGATCCGCAGCCGGCAACTGATCAGTCAGCAACAAATATTTGGCTAACCGGGATTTTTACGCAAAACTTTGTTTGAGCGTTCAAGTTCAATTTTTTTGATACGCCGAGGGTCTGCATCAATCACTCGAAACTCAAATCCCAACGCCTCAATGACTTCTCCACGCACTGGTACCCGACCAATAATTGCGAAAATTAGTCCACCGACAGTATCAACATCATCGCCTATTTCGCCAACATTGAAATTATTGCCTACTCGCTCGACAATGTCTTCTAACTCAGCCCTAGCATCACAAATATAGACACCTGAAGATTTTTCAAAGATCAAATCTGTCTCTTCTTCATCATGCTCATCTTCAATGTCGCCGACAATAACCTCAACCAGATCTTCCAGAGAGACCAAACCGTCTGTCCCGCCATATTCGTCAATAACAAGGGCAATTTGAATCCTGACCGCCTGCATTTTCTCCATCAAATCTGATACAAACATCGATGGGGGCACAAATAACACTTCCCTCAACAGGTTCAGTTCTCCTAAAGGCTTGGAAAGTGAAACCCTTTTCAAATCCAGATCTGCCGGTAGTTTTCTCTTTCGTGATGCCGCCTCATCTTCATTCAGGCGGGCAGTTTTTGTGATATAGGAAACAATATCTCGAATGTGAACCATCCCTCTGGGATCATCCAGTGATTCGACATAAACAGGCAACCTGGAGTGCCCGGTTTCCTCAAATGTAACCAGCAATTCACCAAGGCCTGTGTCCATATCAATGGCTTCCAGCTCAGCTCTCGGTGTCATAACATCCTCAACTCTTATGTGCTGCAACCGCAGGACATTATTGAGCATCGTTTTTTCTTCATCCGTAAATCCATCAACGGCATGACTTTGTTCAGCCAGAACATCAACAAGATCTTCGCGAACTTTTGTAGCATCAGTCTTGCCAAATCCCATGACACGCTGGAGCCACCCCATTTTTACCGGGAGTTTTTGATTTTCATTATTGGAATCGTCCACCAACAAATTTGCTTCTGATTTAGAACTGTCAAAAGTTGATGTTTCTTCTGGCTGAAGTAGCGAATTTTGATTTTTCCCGGCTGCTTCAGCCTTTATACTATGACCTGAATCGTTCATTTCATTCTTTGTTCACAAGTGTAAAATATTGAGTCTCCAGATATGGATTTTCAATCCCAAGATTGGCTAATGCTTTTATTTCAAGCTGTTCCATCAGTTCAGCTTCCTCATTCCTAAGATGATCATAACCAAAAAGATGTAAAAAACCATGAATCATCAGATGTGACAAATGGTGATCGAATGACTTTCCTTCAAGGTCTGCTTCATTTCTAATAGTTTGTAGCGCAAATGCGATATCACCAAGTACATTTTCTGCTTCATCTCCCGGCGAAAGATTGCTTCCAGGAAATGAGAGAACATTCGTTGCATTGTCCAGGCCGCGAAACCGCTGGTTCAATGATCTTATTGCCTCATCACCATCAAATAACAGACTCAATTGTGAAATTGGAGGCAGACGTAATTGGGCACTGACTATGGCAGCAGCAACACAGGCGTTCGCCATTTCATTCAAATCGCGCTCAGGCAACCATCCCTCACAAGCGATATTCAATTCAATTACTGGAAATCGCTGCAATATCCGTATTTCCTTTCACGGAAATCCCTATTAGGTTTATCATTTAGGCAAAATCTCTAAAATCATATCAATCTATTTCTCTGACAAGCATTCAGATCTTGCTCATGAATTAGGTCGAGATGACGAACCGGGACGATCATAAGCTTCAACTATCTTTGTTACCAAATGGTGGCGCACTACATCCGAAGCGGTGAATTTGATCTGCTTTATATCTTCGACATTTTTTAATACTTCCAATGCGTCCACCAGTCCGGATTTTTGTCCGGATGGCAAATCAATTTGACTTGGATCACCGGTAACAATCATACAGGAATTTTCCCCCAGACGGGTGAGAAACATCTTCATCTGCATCATCGTTGTATTTTGCGCTTCATCAAGAATTATTGCTGAATTGGCGAGTGTTCGCCCTCGCATAAATGCCAATGGAGCAATTTCAATTTCACCGGACGTGATCGCTCGCTCCACTCTGTCTCCGGGCATCATATCATAAAGAGCATCATAAAGCGGTCGAAGATAAGGATCGACTTTCTCTTTCATATCACCGGGAAGGAATCCCAGACGTTCCCCTGCTTCAACCGCCGGACGCGTCAGGATAATCCGGTCAATGGCACCCTTTTCCAGAAGTGAAGCTGCATAGGCAACGGCAAGATATGTTTTACCCGTGCCCGCTGGTCCAACTCCAAATACCAGTTCGCTTCCGCTCATAGCATGAATATAGGCGCTTTGGGTGTGGGTGCGTGCATTGACGATTCTTTTGAAAGTGGAAATACCAGCATTGGCATTGCCAGACTTAGCCTTCGTTGAGCGCTTCACGCCTGACATTTTCGCGTTCAAATCTGACAAACGAATTGCTCCATCCACATCACCTGAATCAATATCAATGCCCGATTGCAATTGCGAATATAGATGCAACAAAGCTGTTTTGGCTCGTTCCATCATCAATGGATCGCCACGCAAAACTACTTCGTTGCCGCGAGCTACCGCTTCAATTCCAAGTTTTTGCTCAATCAGCGCCAAATGTTCATCAAATTTGCCAAACAGAATTCCCGCATGCCGATTATCATCGAAAGACAGAACCACATGGGAGTTGTCTGTCTTATTTTGTCGTCCCCCTGGTTTATCTATACCAGGCGTAACATTTAGCTGATCTGCGTTTTCCAATTATCCCACACTGCCGTTTATTGTCACAATCAATCAGACCCGAATACCAATGAGACTGTTGGGGCTTCCTTCGATGATTTTTACCGGAACAATATCACCGATGTCATCGGTGCCATTGTTCAAAATTACCGATTGTAACCATGGAGAACGAGCGATTAATTGTCCAGGACGTTTGCCCGGTTTTTCAACCAGCACATTCATAGTTTTCTCCACACATTGTTTATTAAAGTCATATTGCTGCATATTAAGTAATGCTTGCAATTCCTGCAACCGTTCTGATGCAGTTTCCAGCGAGACGGTTTCCTTCATTAACGCTCCTGGTGTTCCGGGCCTGGAACTATAACGGAACGAAAATGCAGAAGCGTATTTCACCTGCCTGATCAAATCTAAAGTAAGGTAAAAATCATCTTCACTTTCTCCAGGAAATCCGACAATAAAGTCACCTGAAATAGCGATATCCGGTCTAACCGCCCGAAATCGATCAATCGCGCGCAAATAGTCATCAGCGGTGTGATGCCTGTTCATCGCCTTGAGAATTCGGCTCGATCCTGATTGTACCGGCAGATGCAAATAAGGCATCACGATATCAAGGTCGCGATGGGCGGCGATTAACCGATCCTTGCTATTCTCAGACATGTCTATGGGATGGGATGTCGTGTAGCGCAATCGATCCAGGCCACTCAATTTAGCCAGCTCAAACAACAGATCACCAAGTCCCCATTCATTGCCGTCAGGACCCTGACCGTGCCACGCATTCACATTTTGTCCCAAAAGAGTAATTTCCCGTACCCCTGAGAGGATCAAACGTTTGGCTTCATCAACAATTTGTTTGACCGACCGCGATTGTTCAGAGCCGCGCGTATAAGGAACCACACAGAAGGTACAAAACTTGTCGCATCCTTCCTGGATAGTCAGAAACGCTGTAACGCCGCGTTTTATGATCTGTGAGGGTTCAGAATTGGGCAAATACTCAAATTTATCTTCAGTTGCATATTCTGTATCAACGACCCTTTCGCCATTGAGTGCTCTGGCAACAATTTCTGGCAGACGGTGATAGGTCTGAGGACCCACCACAAGATCAACTGCCCGTGCGCGATGAAGAATTTCCTTGCCTTCAGCCTGCGCCACACATCCCGTCACGCCAATCACAAGCTTTTGTCCGATTGCCGCTTTGTCTTCTTTGAATTTCCTGAACCGGCCAATATCTGAATAGACCTTTTCTGCTGCTTTTTCTCGAATATGACAGGTATTGAGCAAAATCAGATTGGCTTCTTCTATCTTCCCGGTCACTTCATATCCGTCACCCGCCAATGCATCGCCCATTTGTTCGCTGTCATAAACATTCATCTGACAACCATAGGTTTTGATTAAAACTTTTTGCCGATCAGCCAACTCAACCCGATCGGGTTGCAACGGTGATCGTTGTTCTTCAGCCACGACTGGTGATAAAAGTTCACTCATATTGTTTCCAGATTAAACCATGACGAGGATAGTATTGCGGTAATTTAGCTGCGTTTTAGGTGCAGTAGTCTTGCAGGTCAACACAACAATAGCTGTTTGGGAGCCCAAATGAAAACAAAGTCGAATGATTCTGGTAGTTTGTGATTCAATCGAATTGTATAAAGATCCGAAGAAGATCACTATGGCTTGGACTGAAACCACCCGGCACGACTATGACAGACGTTCACTGCGTTATACAGGTGATTGCAAAGACAAAAATGGGCCTTGATTAATGCGCTCATGCTTCCCCGGTGCAAAGTTGGCCACTTCAATTTGCAACTCAGATGGGTCAAATATGGAATAATCTGTATTTCAGATATTTGAGACTGAAGGCTGTTCGGGGCCAATTGAGAGATGGATGAATTCAATGAAAGCCTTTGCGGCTTCATTATGAACGGCGTTGTTTGACCAAGCCAGACCAACATCCATCGTAGGAATTTTTTCTGAAACTTCGATCACCTCAACACGCCGTCCTTCAAGTGACCATGGCCGGTAAACCATGTCGGAAAGAATGCAAATGCCCATGCCATTGGCTACCATGCTCCGAACAGCTTCTACAGACGACGTTCTAAACAATGTTTCAGGTTTGTAAGGCGTCTTGTTCCAGTAGCTTTGAGCGGTATTACTGGCCTCATCTATGGTTAACATGATATAAGGTTCTTCCGAAATATCCTGAAGCGTTACAGATTGCTGCTTAAGAAATTTATGATGGGTATTTACCCAGAGCCTGCGTCGTGATCGCATCAAAGTAACATGAGAAAGTTCTTCGTGATTGATGATGTTCGACGTTAACAACACAGCTAAATCAAACCCGCTTGCAATAAGCCCTTCTTCTATCGTTGATCGATCAGCTTCATGCAGGTTGATTTTCACATTGGGGAATGCTCTGGAAAACTGTGCCAGAGGTTTCGGCAAAAAGTAGCCGGCAACCGTGTAAGAAACAGCAAGGTTGATCGAACCTTTAACATCATCTTTAATACGACGCGGAATTCGAACAGCTTCTTCAACAGAGTCAATTATATGCTGTGCATGTTCTAAAAACAGATTGCCTTCATAGGTCAGTGTGATGCCAGATGAGTGTCTTTCAAATAGAGACGTTCCAACAATTTCTTCCAACGATTTGATGGCAGTAGTGATGACAGATTGCGACACATTGATGTCCATCGCAGCTTTTGAAACTTGGCCCGCACTGGCCGCGGCTATCATGTAGCGAAGTTGCCTAAATGTTGGCTCCATCGGAAAAAACAATATCCTCTATGGTAAAATACGATTCTCATTTTACAGATCATATCGCATTGCTTCAAAAATTCCAACGCCAATTATATGGTTACTTGGTCTTAAAACTCCATAAAAATATACACTTAAGGAGTATGATTTCTGAATATTTGAAAGATGCCGTTCGAATATTTCATTTTGGAATTTCAATCATTATATCGATATTACCAATAAATATAACTTCAATTTCGAATTTTACTATACGATTGATTTATTGGAAAATCAAAAGGCAGCAATTTGTCAGAAGTCAGAAGACTGAATTGTCGCGGTAACGGTGGCTTGAGGTTTTCAATTCACCTCCAGAAGAAATTCTCAAGGGAGTAACATCATGAGAAAGATCATACTTGGTCTAATGGCGACTGCGGCAATCACCGCCAGCGCTGTCAGTTCTGTTTCGGCAGAAAACTGGTTTCCATATCCTGTTCAGGTTTGGGAGCCAGCATTCAATATGAAAAGTCCACGCAAGGACATCAAATATGAAGCACTCGAAAAAGCATCAACAAAACATGAGATTTGCGTTTCCTTTCCACACATGAAGGATGCCTATTGGCTGGGTGTGAACTACGGTGTTACCGAAGAAGCCAAACGACTCGGTGTAAAAGTGCAGGTTGTCGAAGCAGGTGGTTACACCGAACTCAACAAACAGATTTCACAAATTGAAGACTGCGTTGCTGCTGGTGCCAAAGCGGTCATCATCGGTGCCATTTCTGCCGACGGTATCGCCAATCTTGTAAAAGAAATTGCAGGCAAAGGTATTCCAGTGATTGACGTCATCAACGGCATCAATTCAATGGAGTTAACTGCGAAATCACTCGTTTCGTTCGGCGAAATGGGCGCCAAGACAGGAGAATACCTCGCAAAACTCCACCCGGCAGGTTCTGGCAAAGTTAAAGTGGCATGGTTCCCTGGACCAGCCGGTGCTGGTTGGGTTGAAGCTGGTAACTCTGGTTTTGCTGAAGCCATCAAAGGCAGCGACATTGAACTCGTCGAAACCAAATATGGTGATACAGGCAAGGAGGTTCAGGCCAAACTGGTTGAAGACACTTTGACAACCCACCCAGATCTCAAATACATCGTTGGTACAGCTGTGACTGCTGAAGCTGCAGTTCCAATCCTTCGTTCGCAAGATCTCACTGACAATGTCAAAATTGCTGCCTACTATTTCACACCTGGTGTGTACCAAGGCATCAAACGTGGCCAGATTTTGGCTGCTCCAACGGACTCCACAGCGGTTCAAGGCCGTATCGCAGTTGACATTGCTGTACGTGTTCTCGATGGCAAGCCTTATGAAAAACACGTTGGTCCAAAGCTTTATGTTGTCAGCGGTGACAATGTAAAAGACTTCGACCCTACCTCCACTTTGGCTCCAAACGGCTTCAAGCCAGTATTCCGAGTGGAATAATATGCAGGAGCTAGGCGGGATTAGTCCCAGCAAACGACTTGAAGAGAGCGCGCGCCGTGATGGTGCGTGCTCCCTCCTTGAGACTGTCGGATTGACCAAAGATTACCCTGGAATTCGTGCGCTGGACGAGATGAACTTCAAACTCAATGCGGGCGAAGTCCATGTGCTGTTCGGTGAGAATGGTGCGGGAAAATCAACATTAATTTCCATGCTTGCGGGAGCAAATATGCCAACAGCTGGCCAGATACTTTTCAATGGTAATATCGTTGAGCTGGCTGGTGTTCATGCTGCGCGGGAATTGGGAATTAGTGCAGTGTTTCAGGAGTTTTCGCTAATCCCGCAAATGACTATTGCTGAAAATATGTTCTTGGGTGCTGAGCCCACAAAGAAGGGTTTTTTGCAACCCAAAGCACAAAGAGAAAATGCGAAAGAAATTCTAGAGAGCCTCGATTTCCATCTGTCTCCAACCACACGTGTGGATAACCTGACGCGCGCTGAACAGCAGATGGTGGAAATTGCCAAGGCTTTCAGGTCTAACCTGTCAGTTTTAATTCTTGATGAACCAACAGCCTCGTTGACCAACCACGAAACTGAGCAGCTGTTTAAGTTGATCAATCGGCTTAAGACACAAAATGTCGGCATCATCTACATCACCCACCGGATGGCCGAGATCAAGGAGATAGGAGATCGGATTACTATTCTTCGGGACGGTAAATATATCGAAACAGTGGATGCCAGATCCTCATCAGAAGACAAGCTTGTAGACCTGATGACCGGTCGTGAGATCGGACAGATTTTTCCCAATATCAATTTTGAACCCGGCGAGATGGCGCTTGAGGTTGATGACTTGATTACCATCGATGGTTCGGTGAACGGCGCATCTGTGACAGTTCGCAGAGGCGAGATTGTGGGTTTTGCTGGATTGGTGGGGTCAGGAAAATCAAAGTTTGCTCAAGCCTGTTTTGGAGCCTTAGACATTGAGAGTGGTTCGATAACATTCAAAGGGGAGAAAATCGCAAAACCAAAAACTAAAGCCATGTTGAAGCGAGGATTCATGTATCTGCCGTCAGATCGCCGCAAAGACGGTTTGATGATGATGCGTCCTGCTCGCGAAAACATCTCAATTGCTTCGTTAGATATAGCACCTTTTTCCAAATTAGGGGGGGTATTCCTGAGCAAAAAAGGCGAGGCTAAGATCGTTGATCAGCTTACTGAGCGCCTCAACTTGTCGCCCCGCAAAAGCGAAAGAGACGCAGGCATGTTTTCTGGTGGCAATCAACAAAAACTCATGCTGGCACGAAGCCTGACGCGTAAATTTGATTTCATTGTTTTTGATGAACCAACAGTCGGCGTCGATGTTGGAACAAGAGCTGCGATTTATGAATTCATTGCTGAACTTTGTGCCAACGGCGCAGCAATTCTTCTCATTTCTTCGGACCTTCCGGAAGTCTTAAACCTTACTAATCGAGCATATGTTTTTTACCAGGGTCGAATCCAGGCGGAGTTGGTGGGTGAAGAAATTACAGAAGAAAACGTGCTTTCAAATTTCTTCGAAAAGGGCCCCGCATAATGTCGAGTTCAACTATTGCGCATCCAAAACCGGCACAGTCGTTTGGAACTTTTCTAAAACGCCTCTTTGTAAAACTGGGCATATTGCCGATACTGCTGGTGATCGCATTGGTTGTATTCACTTCAATGTCAGATAATTTCATGACCAGTAAAAACCTCATGAACGTGTTGAGACAATCGGTCTACCTGACCATTGTTTCAATGGGCCAAATGTTAGCCTTGCTAACAGGCGGGTTTGATCTCTCGGTAGGAACGACTCTTGCCCTCACCTCGGTTGTTGGTGCACTCACCATGGCGACGGTTTATACCGCGATGCCCGATGCAGTTTGGCTGGCAATATTGCTAGGCTGTTTTGCAGGCATCGCCGCTGGAACGATGATTGGTGTTTCCAACGGTATCGGTGTCGCCTTCTTCGGCGTTTCTCCCTTCATGATGTCTCTTGGCATGACATCCGTGGGTTTTGGCATCGCCCTTTTCCTGACCGGCGGGGTGCCGGTCTATGGAATGCCACAATCCTTTGGTGACACCTTCGGGTTCGGTACTTTTATCGGCATACCCTCGCCCCTGTATGTGGCCGCTATAATAGCCGTGTTGCTCTACGTCTTTCTCTATCGAACCCGTTTTGGACGCTACTTCTACGCCGTAGGTGGGAACATAAAAGCCGCTGAGCTGTCTGGAATAAATACTCGTTTGACGCTCTTCACTACCTATGTCCTTTGCGCAGCATTAACTGCGGTTGCGGGGATGTTGCTCACCGCCAGACTTGATACCGGTGAAGCCAATATTGGTGCTTCAATGCCCCTCCAGTCAATTGCCGCATGCGTGATCGCAGGGGTGAGCATGCGAGGCGGTGTTGGCCGGCTGGAAAGCGTAATTATGGGTGCTATCTTCATTGGTCTTGTCCAAAATGGCATGAACCTCGCTCGAATTGAATCCTATTTGCAGACAGTCGTTCTTGGCTCCCTGCTCATCTTGGCCGTGATCGCCGATCAAATCCGGCTTCGATACGTCGCATCACTGAAGGATTAGGAATCAGAACATGGCAATCGATATTAACTGCGACATGGGTGAAAGCTTTAGCCTCTATAAAATGGGCAATGATGAAGGCATCATGCCGTATATCACAGAGGCTAATGTAGCCTGTGGCTTTCACGGATCAGATCCTAACCATATACGAACAACAGTGGAACTCGCCAAGAAGCACAATGTAAAGGTAGGCGCGCATTTTTCACTTCCCGATTTGGCCGGCTTTGGTCGCCGAGAGATGAAGATTGACCGCGAGGAGATGGCCAATATCGTTATTTATCAGATTGGTGCTCTGAATGAATTTCTAAAGATCGCTGGTGTCCCGCTTGCTCATCTCAAACCGCACGGCTCTCTTTATGGGATGGCTGCCCGGCAAGAGCATATTGCCCATGCAATCTGTGACGCATCAGAACATCTCGATGTTCCGATATTCGGATTAAGCGGAACACTGCATGAAGAAATCTATACCGCTCGTGGCCTGGAATTTCGTGCAGAGTATTTCGCTGATCTGGATTATGATGACAATGGCAATCTTTTGATCACCAGGGAACATCCGACACTTGATCCTGCAATAGTTGCCGAAAAGGCGCTTCGGGCTGTTCGTGATAGGATCGTTGTCAGTGTATCCGGAGTCGAAAGCCCTGTCCGTGCAGAAACAGTTTGCATTCATTCCGATACGCCTAATGTCTTGGAGATCGCACAAGCGGTCAAAGAGGCCCTCTCGGAACATTTGGCTGACGCATAAAGCGCAGCCAATCCAAAACTTAAGGAGTTTATCATGGCTAAACACGAAATTCGCTCTCAGCTGCCAGGTATGTTTTATCGCAAGCCCTCGCCTGAAGAGCCTAACTACAAAGAAATTGGAGATACTGTTGAAGTTGGTGATGTAATTGGTCTTATAGAGGTCATGAAAACCTTCACACCGGTCTCAGTAGATACGGCGGGCAAAATCATTTCCTTCGAAGTGGATGACGCGGATGCGATCATGCCTGGCCAAGTCTTAGCCGTGATAGAAGGGTGATCGGTTCTACCTATGTCAATTAACAAACTTCTCATTGCCAATAGGGGTGAAATTGCTGTCCGCATCATTCGTGCAGCAAAAGAACTCGGCATCAAAACAGTTCAGGTTTATAGCGCGGCTGACGCAAGTTCTTTAGCTGTTGAAATGGCTGACGAAGCTGTCGAAATAGGCCCGGCTTCAGCCGCAAAATCATATCTCAACGTCGAGGCGGTCTTAAAAGCTGCCAAAGATACAGGTGCCGATGCAGTTCATCCAGGATATGGATTCCTGGCGGAGAATGCGAATTTTGCCGATGCCGTAGAAGCTGCAGGAATGGCATTCGTCGGCCCAACCGGCGAAATGATCCGCTCGATGGGGGATAAAGCCTCTGCCCGCAGGGCCGCGCAAAGCGCAAATGTCCCTACAGTTCCGGGCAGTGATGGTGTCATAGATGATATGGAAGTCGCGCAAACGCTTGCAGCTTCAATAGGATATCCTGTGATGATCAAGGCAACCGCTGGCGGCGGTGGTCGTGGTATTCGTGTTGCGGAAAATGCTGAAGAGTTTGCAACACTTGCGCCACAAGCATCGACCGAAGCAAAAGCAGCGTTTGGTGACGGTAGTCTCTATCTTGAAAAACTCATTGATGACGCCCGCCACATCGAAGTTCAAATTCTTGGTGACGGTCAGAATTTTGTTCATTGTTATGAGCGCGAATGTTCCCTACAACGACGCCGTCAAAAAGTTTGGGAAGAGGCCCCCTCTTCTGCTCTTACAGATGAAGTGCGTGAGAAACTTTGCTCTTCAGCTGTAGCATTAGCCAAAGCCGTAAACTATCGCGGCGCCGGCACCGTTGAGTATCTCTACGATGACAAGTCAGGAGAATTTTACTTTATTGAGATGAACACTCGAATTCAGGTTGAACATCCGGTAACCGAAGCAATCGTCGGTATCGATCTCCTGGCTGAAATGATCAGAATCGCCGGTGGTGAACCGCTTTCTGTAACGCAAAACGATATTGTTGTGCGTGGTCATGCAATCGAAGTGCGGATCAACGCTGAAGACCCATCTAATAACTTCGCGCCGTTCCCGGGAATAGTTGGTGAAATGCGCGCGCCTGGAGGACCCGGCGTTCGTTTTGATCATTTCCTCTACCAAGGCTATCAGATTCCACCTTTCTACGATTCACTTTTGGGCAAACTGATAGTTCATGCCGACAATAGGGAAGCCGCGATCACTCGCCTGACGCGTGCTGTAAGTGAGTTGAAACTTGGAGATCTCAAAACAACAGTTCCCTTGTTTCTGGCATTAGCCGATGACCCGGAAGTCAAGTCTGGAAACGTGCATACCAAGTGGCTTGAGCCATGGCTTGAAGCCAATTCAAATAAACTCAGCAGTAAAGGAGGCTTATAATTATGGCGTCGAGATTTACATTCGGAGCCGACGAACACATCTTTGTGGAAGTCAGCGAAGAGATGTCGCTTGAGGCGTTTTTTAAAACGCTCTCAATGACCAATGCAGTGCGGGATGCCAATATTAAAGGCGTCACTGAAATCTGCCCGGCAAATGCTTCATTTCAGATTAAATTCAATCCAGATCAAATCCACCCTGATGATCTCATGGCGGAGCTTCAGCGTATGGAAGAAACGGCGGATCAGGCCGAACCGGTTCTAAACACCCGCATCGTCGAAATCCCTGTCTATTATCAAGACCCATGGACACATGAGACATTGATGCGGTTTCGCGAACGTCATCAAGATCCGAATTCTACGGACATTGAGTATGCGGCCGAAATCAACGGCTTCAAATCAGTAGATGAATTCATAGAGGCCCATTCTGGTTCTCCATGGTTTGTGTCGATGGTTGGGTTCGTGTCCGGCCTCCCATTCCTTTATCAAATGGTGGATCGTGACCGACAAATTCAGGTTCCAAAATACCTCCGCCCCCGTACCGACACACCAAAACTGACGGTGGGTTATGGCGGTTGCTTCTCGTGCATCTATTCAGTGCGAGGTGCCGGCGGATATCAAATGTTCGGCGTTACACCTATGCCGATCTATGACCCAGAGCAGAAGACAACTTATTTGAAGGATTTCATGGTTTTCTTCAAACCGGGCGACATAGTGAAATGGAAACCAATCGACCGCGAGGAGTACGATCGTTGTCTGGCTGAAGTTGAAGCAGGCACCTACGAGCCGCGCATTCGTGAAGTCGTCTTCTCACTCGATGAATTCAATAAAAATATCGATGAAACCAATGCTAATCTGATGGAGGCTCTCTATGCCGATTAATGTAAAAACAGCTGGATTTGCCACCACAATTCAGGATTTGGGTCGTCCCGGTTATTACCATCTTGGTATTCCCATGGGCGGAGCCATGGATCGCTTTGCAATGCGTTGCGCAAACCTACTTGTCGGAAACGATGAAGGAGCTGCGGGACTGGAATGCGTCTTCATGGGCCCTGAGCTTGAAATTACCGAGGATGTAATTGTTGCGGTCACAGGCGCAGACTTGCCGCCAAAGATTGATGGCGAAGTTCTCGAATCTTGGACGGCAATCAAAGTTAAGGCCGGTCAGACACTTTCCTTTGACTATTTACGTTCGGGAGCACGCGGCTACATAGCAATCTCAGGCGGCATTGATACGCCGCCTGCTTTGGGAAGCCGCTCGACCTATCCAATTGGCGCATTGGGCGGTGTCGACGGTCGAGCCGTTCAAGCAGGTGATGTTCTGCCAATTGGTAGCGACAAGGGGACTGTTAAGGCCGACCAAAGCATCCCCTCAAACCTGCGCCGTGAACCAGGGGCACCCGCTGAGTTGCGTGTTATGCCGGGTCTATATTGGCACCGTGTAACCAAAGCGGCTGGACAGAAATTTTTTGATGAAACCTGGAAGGTAGCATCGGAAGCAGACCGTATGGGATATCGTTTCCAAGGCGGATCTCCACTGGAGTTTGTTGACAGAGAGCCGCCATTTGGTGCGGGTTCTGACCCCTCAAATATCACGGATGCTTGCTACCCTTACGGCTCCATTCAAGTGCCTGGTGGAACAGAGCCAATCATCCTTCATCGTGACGCTGTGTCTGGCGGTGGTTATTTCATGCTCGGGACCGTCATTTCCGCTGACATGGATCTCATTGGCCAACTTCAGCCAAACGTCGAAATCAAATTTGTCAAAGTTAACATGCACACTGCTTTGTCTGCACGTCAGGAACGCGCTGCCATGTTGGAGAACGTCCGACAAGCACTCGCATGATCCTTTTGATCATACGGAAAAACTGGAAATGTCTACACACACACAGACACTCAATCAATCTTAAGCACAACCAGGATCGATGGAAGCAGGGTTCCGCCGCCTGGAAATACGACCATGAAATAGTCAATCGGAGCGAATAAAGAATGCTGAAAAAATGAAATACAGACAAGTCATGTCGCGAAAGTATTGAAAATTCAGGCAAATAATATTGATTCAGACTCTGAGGGTAATTGCGCAATTACAAATTGCTTCTCATGGCGTTTGAATACATTGTCGCCACCTGATCGCTGGCATTCCTGCTAACCAATTTCCGGTTGGATGAAGCGGTAAAATCCATCGGGTCCCCCAATACAACATCGACATCAAAAGCAGATTTTATAAGGATATTAAAGGCATGTTTTGCCAGTGGAACATCGCCAGGCCAGGAAGTTTCACTCTGATAACGCCTGCCCAGAGGCAGACCATGAAGCCGACTGTATGATATCGCCACCGGTTGAACCGCTACTTTATCAATATGGGATTGGCGAATTGCATATTGAGCGGCACCCAGCAGTGAGCTCTTAAAAGGTAGAATCCTGTTGCCGTCTCCGGTTGTTCCTTCTGCAAACAGCACCATCACATCTCCCGCCAATAAACGCGAAGCAATAGAATCTGCCTGGTTTGCGGTATCGATGCCCCGTTGTCGATTTACAAATACCGTTCCCTGCATTTTTGCCAGTTGCGAAATAACCGGCCAATTGCCAACTTCAGTTTTGGCAATAAAACTCAATTCATCGATACTCCCCATCACCGGTATATCCAGCCAGGATATGTGATTGCATATCAACAATAGCGGATGAGCACTGGAAAAACTGCCATGAACGATCACTCGCACACCAATCAGACAAAGCAGGATGCGATGAAACCAATAAGGGATTTTCTTTGCCAGACGGATGTTTAATGCTCTGGATATTAACTGCACCGGCGCAAGAGCAACGGTTAGCATCAATAATATTGGAATAACGATAATTAACCGCAACATAGCGATCATTCGGGTTCCTTACCATCATTTTCAGATGAAATTGGAACTCCATATAATTCCAGGCGATGATCGACCAGTTTAAATCCGAGTGAACGGGCAATCTCGACTTGTAATTTCTCTATTTCAACGCTGGTAAATTCAATAACATTGCCTGACTTCAAATCAATCAGATGATCATGATGATCCTCTGGTGCCGGTTCATAACGTGAACGTCCGTCTCGAAAGTCATGGCGTTCAATAATATTGAATTCTTCCAGCAATTTTACTGTCCGGTAAACCGTAGCTATCGAAATATTTTCATCTATTGTGACAGATCGCCGATACAATTCCTCCACATCAGGGTGATCAAATGCGCGATCAAGAACCTGCGCAATGACCCGGCGTTGACCGGTCATTCGCACACCTTTCTGCATGCAGAGGTCTTCAATATTAAAGTTATTCATAAGTCCGACCTATCGATTTTCTCGAACCTGTTTTGAGTAGAAAGTTTAGACCCTTTCATGGTCATAGACCTATCGAAGTTCTAGTTGCATGACAAGCGCATTTACTTCTTGAGCGGCTTCATTTTCAAGTCTTCCACGAACTCTATAATAGGCCTTGCGAGTGGCTATTTGTTTGAATTTCAGTGATTTATACAATCCCAGCGCAGCACCATTGTCCTCACCAACCTCCAGGTACAATTGCTCCACCCGCTCCACCTGAAGTTTTCTTATAACAAACTCCAGCAACAATCTTGCAATTCCACATTTTCGGTAAACACGATCGGTTGCAATCGTTAAAATTTCCGATTGACCCGCTAGTGTCCGCAAAATTATAAAACCTTTCGGGCCTTTTGAACCTTTACCCCTGATATTGGCAACAAAACACTGAGTACCCTTGACAGCTAAGGTTGATACCAACTCATCAATACTCCATGAGCGATCAAAACTCTGGGCATGAATGGCTTCCAGCATTGAATAGTCTTCAATTTGCGCCTCCAGAACATGAAACTCGTATTTTTTAAAAAGTTTCATGAAACCGCAGTTGCGTCCTGAGACTCCGCCCGCAATATCGCAAAACCCCGTTGTTGTTTTGCATCAACACCACGCAAATAAAGTGGTTCGGGACGGGTTTTGCCGACAGGGGTATTTCTACCAAGTTCCGCAATGTTCTCAATTGGCGCGGCGGCTAGATGATGGGCAATCGGAAAATCAACCGTTGGTCTGAAATCCATCCAATGTTGAAGAAATTTAACCGCGCCGGAACCACAAAGTACCACATCCTGCTTCCTGAAATCTTCATGAAAATTCACCAGTTCTTCAATGTTGCAGACCGTGGCCTCTTTTATTGGTTTGCCTTCACGCAAAGGTTGAAAATAATATTCCTCTCTTCTTGCGTCCAAAATCACTGAAACAATTCGTTTTGCAAACCGTGCGTTATCAAGTTGAGTCGCATGTTGAGCACAGGCCCGCAGAACAGATACGCCCACGACAGGTTTCGACAAGCCCAATCCGATGGCGCGCGCAGTCGAAATTCCAACACGAACACCGGTAAAACTTCCGGGACCAAGCGTCGTGACGACTTTGTCAACATTCTGGTATTCCAAATCTGCCTGAATCAAGGCTTCGTCGATAACCCTCATCAATATTTCCGCATGACCACGTCCAATATCATAACTGACCGCCGACAATAATTTACCGGTAGCTGCGTCATTCAGAGCAGCAGCACAAAAATTTCCGGCAGTATCGATAGACAGAGTCACCATTAGTCAAAAAATATTGTTCGGGTAAATCAGATAGCCTCAACTTCTTCAACATCGGGAATGAAATGGCGAAGTAGATTTTGAATTCCATATTTCAATGTGGCTGTCGATGATGGACATCCGGCGCACGCACCACGCATATGAAGATAAACGATACCTTCCTTGAATCCACGAAAAGCAATATCGCCACCATCCTGTGCAACAGCCGGGCGTACACGGGTTTCCAAAAGTTCTTTGATCAATTCAACAGTTTTGGTGTCTTCAGGTTCAAAAAATTCCTCACCCAAATCACCGTTCACTTTTTGCTGGCCAACCAATACCGGGTCTCCAGACATAAAATGTTCCATGATCGCACCCAGAATTGCCGGCTTCAGATGCTGCCAGTCCAACCCGTCATCCGCATCATTTTTTGTAATGGTCACAAAATCATAACCAAGAAAAACCCCAATTACATCTTTTAGATCAAATAAACGTAATGCCAAAGGAGAATCTGCTGCATCCTGAGGGGAGCGAAAATCATAGGAGCCTTCTTCAACTACAGTTTGACCGGGTAGAAATTTCAATGTTGTTGGATTTGGGGTGGCTTCGGTCTGAATGAACATCAGTGTGTTCCTTTGAATTTGTTAGCGTCTAGCTGTAGTTTAGAAGTATTCCAAACTAATATATTAATGTTGATCATTACAGTCAAGTTTTTGATGAGGTTTCGCACGATATGTCAATCCCTGTCCCTACCAGGTTCTGATCAACAATAATTTGGTTCAATATACCCAGTTCAATTACAAAATCGAATGCATGCTTATTTATTTGGCACCAACAAATCCGAAGATTTCCCGTACCTCACGCATTGTCACAACAGCAATTTCACGCGCCTTATCCGCACCCTCATTCAAAATTGTGTCTATTTCATCAGGTTCAGCCAACAAATGACGCATTTTCGCACTGATCGGTGCCAGTTTTTCGACTGCCAGATCTGCCAATGCAGGTTTGAATTCAGAAAAAGGTTTGCCACCATATTCTGAAATCACCGCAGCTTTATCCACATCATTTATCGCAGCAAAAATTCCAACGAGATTATCTGCCTCAGCTCTGCCTGCCAAACCTTCGACCTCTTCAGGCAAAGGTTCCGCATCGGTTTTTGCTTTGCGGATTTTCTTTGCAATCGTATCGGGATCATCAATAAGATTAATGCGAGACATGTCGGAAGCTTCAGATTTCGACATTTTTTTTGCCCCATCGCGCAAACTCATCACTCTGGCTGCCGGTCCCCCAATCAAGGGTTCAGTCATTGGAAAATAGCTATCACCAAATCCCAGCTTGGCAATGCGTTCACAAAAATCATTATTGAATTTGGCAGCGATGTCTCTGGTTAATTCAAGATGTTGTTTTTGATCTTCGCCAACAGGAACAAAATCAGCTTTGTAGAGCAGAATATCCGCAGCCATAAGGCTGGGGTAAGAAAACAGTCCCACGGAAGCATTCTCGCGATTCTTACCAGCTTTTTCCTTGAACTGTGTCATCCGGTTAAGCCAACCCATTCGCGCTACACAATTGAACATCCATGCCAATTCAGCATGCTGGGATACCTGTGATTGATTGAAGACAATATGTTTTTGCGGGTCAATTCCAGATGCCAGAAATGCAGCAGTTACATTTCTGATATTATCGCTCAATTCCTCCGGGTCCTGACGCATGGTCACTGCATGCAAATCAACTACACAATAGACACATTCATGACCATCCTGCAGTGCAACGAAACGTTTGATCGCACCAAGATAATTACCGAGGTGAAGATTGCCGGTTGGTTGAACACCGGAAAATACTCTGTTTTTTGATTTTGACATAATGAGTCCGCGAAGAATTATTTTTCGGGTTATGGCTGAGTAGCGCTACTGATGCAAGCGAGATTGTGTAACGAGAACTTATCGCCAGCGGGAAAGTATCGATCTAAGCTCACTGGTATTCAATGCGCCACTACCTATCAGCAACCCAAAATAAAACGCCGCGCTACCAGCAATGACGGCCAACAGAATAAGAAGTCCAACGAAAGGCCCATTATTGTCCATTAGGCCAGCGGTAAAATTCGTTGAAAAATATAGGGCTAATCCCATAAACACCGATGCCAGTATAATCTTGATTACAATCGCTATAGTGCCTCTCCTTAATCTATAATCTGTCCCAAGCAGCAATCCAGATATTAGCAATATCGCATTCACCCATCCTGCAATGCTGGTAGAAATGGCAATGCCAACATGACCGTATTGCGGGAACAACAACAGGCTGCCAACAATGTTTGTTATCGCAGAACCCGCCGCAAACCACATTGGCGCTCTCATATTGAAACGGGCGAAATAAGTTGGTTGAAACACTTTTTGTAAAACAAACGAAGGCAGCCCAACCGCGAAAGCCGCGAGTGCCGAAGCGGTGAGTAAAGTCGTCTCAGCGTCAAATGCTCCACGTTCATATAATATCGCGACAATTGGTACGGGCAGAAAATACAATCCCACCGCAGCAGGAAGGGTCAACATTAAGGCAAACTCCAGTGATTTGCTTTGTAACTTCTGCACTTCACTCTCATTCGAAGATGCCAATGCCCTGGTTAGTTCGGGCAATAGCACTACACCAATTGCAATACCCACTACGCCGAGCGGAAGCTGATAAATTCTGTCTGCATAATTTAGCATCGCAATCGCACCATCCTGGGCCGAAGCAATTATCTGTCCAACCAGAAGATTGATTTGAGTAATGCCCCCTGTCAGTGCAAGTGGGAGGGCCAATGCCAGAAGTTTTTTCACCCGTTTAGAAGGCCGCGGCAGGCGCATACTAAGTGCAAATCCTCTTTGCCTTGCAGCAAAATAAAGCAATCCCATCTGTACGAACCCTGCCGTCAACACGCCCCATGCCAATACCCGGCCCACAGCAAAAGTTTCCAGGTTCAGATAATGGGCAGCGAGTAATACGCCGACCAGAATAATATTGAGAATGACCGGAACAATTGCCGCAACAAAATAATGACGTAAAGAATTCAATATTCCCGACAGCATCGCAACAATCGACATACAGAATAAATAGGGAAACATTATTCTGGTCAATTCAACAGTCAGATCGAACTTGTCCGCATTTGCAATAAACTTTGGCGCAATGATTGTACCAACCAGCCAGGGCATGGCAATTTCCGCCACTGCAGTCAAAACAATCAATACAACGACCAGATAACTCAACACAGTTTCAGCAAATTGCTTTGCCTGATATCGATCATTTGATTCCAGTTCGCTAGAAAACATTGGCACAAAGGCGGAATTGAAAGCGCCTTCGGCGAACAATCGCCGAAAGAGATTTGGAAATCTGAAAGCTGCATAGAACGCATCGGCTACCGGACCTGCTCCCAGTATAGATGCAATTAACATTTCTCTGGCAAAGCCCAGAAACCGGCTCGCCAGAGTAGCGCCACCAACTGTAAAAAACTTGCCAAACAGGCCCATCAGGTTCTCTCTGTTAGTCAAAATAATGCGTGCAACCCAAATGCCACCGGTGGCTTCGTAACAAACACCAAACAAAATCTTGTGTATTCTATCCCATAACCTTCATCAGGGCATCCCTGATTTTGTTTTTTCGCGCATCGTTAGTAATCTTTAGCCCGGTCAGATCAGTTACATAAAATGTGTCGACTGCCTTTTCCCCAAAAGTGACGATTTGAGCTGATCCAATATCCAGATTCAGATTCGACAATTCATCTGCCAGTTCGGAAAGCAAACCTTGTCGATCTAAAACCTCAACTTCTATCACAGTAAATTTGTTGGATAAATTGTTATCAATCAATACTTTGGATTCAACTTTGAAAGCCTTCCTGCGCAAACGCAGCAGTCCTGAAGTCCTATTTTGCTGTCTCTGCCCCGCAGTTCCCTCCAATGCATTACCAATCAGTTTCCCAATTGAATTCGCCCGGCGGTACTCGTCATCATCACTATCAAATTTTCGACTAATCAAAAATGTGTCAAGCGCACGACCGTCTCTGAGCGTATGAATCTGGGCACCTGCAATATTGGCATTGGAAGAAGAGCACACGCCTGCAATGGTCGAAACCAGATGAGGGTGGTCAGGAGCCAATATGTAAATTTCGGTAATTTGCTCGAAATTCCGAACAAAAACATCGAAGGCAAAAGCCTTTTTTGCCGCATCACTCTCGCTTATAAAGCTCATTTGACGTGGCTGTGTGTCAGGGTCAGTGGAAAGAAAATATGAATCATATGGCAACGCTACAACACGCATAATCTCATCCTGATTCCACTCAACCAGACTGTTTGCCAATACTTCTTTGGCCTGGGCAACACGACCACTTCTGTTTTGCCGAGAAAATCCACCGGTCAAAATAGGCTCTGTTTCTTCATATAATGTGCGAAGTAATTGACCTTTCCAGCCATTCCACACCCCGGGTCCTACCGCACGAATATCACATACAGTAAGTACCAGAAGATGGCGCAGCCTATCCATGGTTTGTACAACATTCGCGAAATTCTCAATTGTTTTACGGTCTCCTAAATCACGAGACTGAGCGGTATTGCTCATAGCGAGGTGTTCCAAAATCAGCCAGGACACAAGCTCCGTCTGAACTTTCGACAAACCCAGCCTGGGGCACAGTTTTTTTGCAATCTTTGCCCCTTTGATTGAATGATCTTCTTTGCCTCCCTTTGCAATATCATGAAGAAAAGCAGCCACATAGATGGGAATTCGATCTCGTAACTCCGGCAGAATCTTAAAAGACTGGGGATGTTCTTTTGCCAAAGAACCATTCTCTATTTCTGCCAGCGCTCCAACTGTCCTAAGCAGGTGCTCATCGACCGTAAAATGGTGATACATATTAAACTGCATCATCGCCACAATACGCCCAAATACCGGAATGAACCGACCCAACACGCCTGATTCATTCATCTTTCTCAACAAGAACACTGGTCGGTTACGGCTGGTCAGGATTTCCAGAAAAAGCGCGTTTGCCTGTTTGTCTAGGCGGATTTCCCTGGAAATCAGTTTAAGAGATCGCTCAGCCAGCTGAATTGCATCAGGATGGAAATCCAGATTGTTATCATCGGCCAGCTTGAATAACCGGATCAGGTTCACCGGATCGTTAATGAAACAACTGTCATGGGCAACATTGATACGACCGTTATCATTGACAAAATCCCCTGAACCGTTGAGTTTCTTTATTCGCTTGCGCGTGAACGAACGAATAAGCCCGTTAATGCCCTTAACCGATTTCGCCTGCTGTTCTTCTAACTGCGAGCAAACAATCAGGGTCAGATCGCCGACCTGTTTTGCAACCAAAAAATAGTGTTTCATAAACCGTTCTGCATCAAGCATGCCACCACGCGTCAGATAATTCAAACGCTCAGCCATCTCCCTTTGCAAATCAAAGGTCAGTCGTTCTTCTGCTCGGTTTGTCAAAAAATGTAGATGGCAGCGTACTGTCCACAAAAACGCCTCAGCTTTTTTAAACCTGCTATATTCACTCTTGGTAAACAGTCCGGCTTTGACCAACTGCGACGGTTTTGTAACCCGATAATAGTATTTGCCAATCCAGAACAATGTATGCAGATCACGAAACCCGCCTTTACCATCTTTTACATTCGGTTCAACCCGATAGCGAGACTGACCGGATTTCTCATGGCGAATATCACGTTCTGCCAATTTGGCCTCAATAAATTCGGCGGCGCTTCCTTTAACAATTTCCCGATTGAAACGGCGCATGAATTCATCAAAAAGGCTTTTTTCTCCTAATAAATAACGCGCTTCAAGGACCGAGGTTCGGATCGTCATATCATCACTGGCCTGACGCATGGATTCATCAATATCACGAGTCGCATGGCCAACTTTAAAGCTCATGTCCCAAAGCATATAAAGCACATATTCAATCACCTGCTCGCCCCAGGCCGTCAACTTATAGGGAATCAGAAATAATAAATCGATGTCTGAACCCGGTGCCAGAGTTCCCCTGCCATATCCCCCGACAGCAACAATGGCGATAGATTCCGCGGCAGTATGATTGGTCGCCCGGTAAACATGGGTAATGGCAAAATCATAAATCAGTTTTATGAGGTCATCCTGCAATTGCGAAATCTGTCGGGCACATTTTTTACCATCACCATCAGAACAAAGTTGAACTTCAGCCCTTTGTCTGCCCTCGCTATTGGCTAACTTCAAAATCTCCAGAACTTTCGCACGCACTGGCCACGATGAACCATCACCACCACACTCCATAGCCAGTTCTGCGAGTTGATTACCCACCGAGTTCAAACGGTTAGATTTGGCGCTTCGGTGATCCAATTTATCCACTTGAGGCAATTCCGGTTTATGCTGAATCAATTGATGCTTCAAATCAGTTCATTCGGCGAGATGCAAACCGTAGCGCGATGCAGCGCATCGGGCAAGGTTCGTAACGGTGCAGATGAGTTGAATCGGCTCACCGAAGGACAGTTTCGTACCACATGACCTTTGCTGGTATTTCCTTGTGGTCGGATAGACCAGGGCAGAAACTCCGCTCAAAAACTCAAAGCGTCAGCGACAACGCAAAAACCGATCAAATGAACCAGAACAAGCCGGAAATGCCCAAAGGCAAATTCCTAAAAACCAATTTAATCCTGGCAATGTCGGTTTGATTGTCTGGACACGTTCAGACAGTCGTAAATTTCTTGAACAGTACCACGTTCCGGGGAAGTCTGACTAACCGACAGCTACACCAATATCTAGGCTGCCCCCCAAACCAGTGACCAAATTAGCGTGAATACCACAACAATTCTAATAGCCGATCAGTTTCCATTCTCATCAATCGATTCATTTCGAGGCGCTTTTGGCCCCCCTTTTGATACCCCCACCATCGCAGGACGCAGCATACGCTGACCAATGACGTAACCTTCCTGCACAACCTCTACAACCGTATTGTTGGTCATTTCCTTATCGGGGACCTCAAACATTGCCTGGTGAAAATTTGGGTCAAATCGCTCACCTTTAGGCGACATTTTTCTAACTTTATGCTTTTCCAGGGCGGACAACAGTTCCCGTTCTGTCAGAGATACGCCTTCCATCAGATTTCTCAAACCCGATGTATCAGCTGCTGCCTCCTCCGCCGGTACCGCATCTATTGCACGTCGCAGGTTGTCACTTACTCCCAACAGATCGCGGGCAAACGAGGCAATCGAAAACTCCCGTGCATCAGCGATCTCTTTGCGGGTGCGTTTGCGTAAATTTTCCATTTCAGCAACGGTGCGTAACAACTGATTTTGCAATTCATTTTTTTCTGCATGCGCCACTTTCAAATCATTGACCAGAACGACAAGCGGGTCGGCTGTTTCATCACTTTCAAATTCTGCATTCGCTTCATAGGCTTCTGCTGTTGCACCACCAGCTTGCAGTATCGCATCTGCTGCGTCTTTCAGCGACTGTTTATCACCACCCAACGGTTGATCAATTTTGACGCTGTCATCTTGTTCCAGATCAGAGTTATCTTCTTGATGTTCGGTATTTCCCGTCATCAGGCCATCCATTCAATTTAAAAGGTAAGGATTTTATTTAGAACTGATATTTGCTTTTGAAAGGCAAAAATCAAGTCATTTTATGCAAAAAAGTTCATATTTTCCATATACAAACTAACTTTAACGCAAAAATCTACTCACAATCTTTGCTGTGTAGTCAACCATTGGTACTACCCGCGAATAATTTAGCCTTGTAGGACCGATGATTCCCAATGCTCCCACAACGCGTTGGTTTCCATCACGATAAGGCGCGACAATGACTGATGAACCCGAATGAGAAAACAATTTGTTTTCAGAGCCGATGAAAATCCTCACACCATCGCCTTCCTCCGCCAATTGCAACAGATCCAGAATACCTTCCTTGGCCTCGATATCATCAAACAATTGCCGAATAGATTCGAGATTCTCGGTTGCACCCAGATTTCCGATCAGATTTCCATGGCCAGTCAGTATAAGATGGCCCGGATCAGTTTCTGTTACCCCTGCCCATACGGCAACACCCTGCTGAACCATTTTTCCAGCCAGCAAATCCAGTTGACTTCGCAAGGATTCCTGCAGAACACGCAACTCTTCCCTGGCTTCAGAAATGTTTCTTCCGGTCAGTTTTGCATTCAAGAAATTTGTGGCATCTGTCAGGTTGGACGCGGTAATTCCAGCCGGTAATTCTATGATTCGATTCTCAACAGATCCATTTTCACTCACAATAACAACCAAAGCTTTGGTTTGTTCCAGTCTAATAAACTCGATATGCTTGAGACGCATATCATTTTTCGCAGTGATCACCAGACCAGCTGATTGTGACAGGCCGGACAATACCTGACTGGCCTCAGTCAGAACATTATCCAGCGTTTGTCCTTTTGAGGCGACTTTGAATTTCAATTTTATTTCTGAGCGATCCTCATCATTCAGATTGCCAAACTCCAAGAAACTGTCGACAAAGAATCGCAATCCGGAATTTGTCGGCATGCGACCAGCTGAAGTATGTGGCGAATAGATCAGTCCCATCAATTCCAGATCAGACATAACATTGCGTATTGTAGCTGGTGAGAGACTGACGGAATAACGTGACAAATAACGTGAAAGCGTCCGCGAACCCAATGGATCGCCGGTATCAAGATAAGTCTCAACAATCGCCCGAAAAATATCCCGGGAACGCTGGTCGAGTTCCTCAAGCATTGACAGGGAATCGTGTTCTTGGATTATCGGTGCAGTCATCAGTTTTTCATCAAATATTCTAAAGCGGAAAGTTCATTTCACTCGCTAACCATATATTGGCTCACATCAATGATGCAATGGGCAAGCACCACAAACACGCAAGGTACACCTGTTGTTGATGAATCTTTGCCTAATTAGCGCACTCTACCTTGACTTATGAAGACAGGTTAATAGATTAGAACAATTCTAAACAAGGCCGGGTTCATGTTCTCCAGATTCGTCAATTTCAATAAGCGCGGTTTCCATCAGTTGAGTGAACAGGAAATTCTTGCTTTGGCCATCTCAAGCGAAGAGGATGACAGCCGTGTTTTCCAGTCATTTGCCGAAAATTTACGTGATGACTTTCCAGATACCGCCTCCATGTTCGCTGAAATGGCTGAAGAAGAAAATGAACATCGACGTTGGTTGATCGAACTTCATCAGGAAAAGTTTGGTGAACTCATCCCATTGATTCGCCGCGAACATGTCAAAGGCTTCTTTTATCGCAGACCTGAATGGCTGACAAAAACACTTAGTGTGGAAAAAGCGAGAAAACAGGCGGTTGAGATGGAAGCACAAGCCTATCGCTTCTATATTGCAGCAATTAAACAATGCACTGACGCTTCAATTCGAAAATTACTTGGGGATTTGGCCCAAGCCGAAGCAGGTCATTTGTCTCTGGCTGATGATTCAGGTGCCAGAAATCTGAGCGATGAGACAATTGGCAAGGAAGATGCAAAGGAAAGGCGCGACTTTATCCTGACCTATGTCCAGCCGGGCCTTGCCGGATTAATGGATGGATCGGTCTCCACTCTCGCGCCGATATTTGCAACAGCCTTTGCTACCCATGATACCTGGACCACATTTCTGGTTGGAATTGCCGCATCAGTGGGCGCAGGCATTTCCATGGGATTTACCGAAGTTGCCTCCGATGATGGTGTAATTTCCGGGCGTGGCTCTCCCGTCAAGCGTGGCCTGGCAACTGGTATCATGACCACCGTTGGTGGTTTGGGCCATGCACTACCCTACCTCATTCCAGATTTCTGGATCGCCACCTATGTCGCAATTCTCATTGTATTTGTGGAATTATGGGTAATTACCTGGATTCAACACAAATTCATGGAAACCCCCTGGGGCAGGGCAGTATTCCAGGTTGCACTGGGTGGCACACTGGTATTTGCCGCAGGCGTACTCATTGGTACGGGTTAAATTATCCGTTCCTGATCGACCCGCAGGTTTTGGGTTTTGTTGCTGTCATAGCTTTGCCCCAACAGCGGTCCAGCTCTCGGTAACTCGTTCAGCAGCACATACGCCCCTTGAATTCGCTGCACTGTGCTTCGGTGATATGTAACCGCATAGGTCATCTCTGCTTACCAAATAGGGTGTGAAGTTTGGTATTCACCTGACCCATAATGCAATCAATATGTATCTCGGCGAACCAAACAAGCGCGACGTGGATATACCTCCTTGCGACCAAGAATTATTATCCAAAGCATGCGGGAATTCTATTTTGCGCAATGGCGGCAATGCGGACTTTTCACCATTTTCGATTTTGATTATTGTTCAGCGTACGACATGCCGGTCAGTGTCGCGAAGTGCCATGAGCTGCCATTCGCTAAACAGTGGTAATGACAACCTCAAGCTCGTCGTGGACTTCGGGATCAATGCCCAATTGATAGGATCCTGATCTGCCAGTTCATCTTCACGAGCAATCAAAAAGGGCGGACTATCGAAAATGGCAAATTTACGGACGCGCATTTGACAATTGAGACAGCTTGCTTTCGCATTCACAATCGGCGCAGCACAACTTGCGATGGTTGCGTAGTTCAGTTTGTGTTACACGCGAAACCGCAAATTCTCTGCAGACAGTTGGGGAACTGAGGTACAACCCATTAGCTTCATGTCGCGCTCGATTTCCGCGCGCATCAGGCCCAACGCTCGTTCAACGCCAGGTTGGCCGGCAGCAGCTAGAGCGTAGAGATAAAAACGACCGCCGCTGACAGCTTTTGCCCCTAGGGACAATGCCTTCAACACGTGAGTGCCGCGCTGAATACCGCTGTCTAAAATGACGTCGACCTTGTCTCCGACAGCATCGACAATTTCGGCCAGGTGATCAAACGGACTTCGCGACCCGTCGAGCTGGCGCCCACCGTGGTTCGAGATGATGATCCCGGTACAACCGATATCGACCGCCTTTTTTGCATCCTCCACGCTCATTATTCCCTTAAGGCAAAAATGGCCGTCCCACAGTTTGCACATTTCCTCTGCGTCTTTCCAGTTCAACGCAGGGTCGAGCATTTCGTTGAAGTACTCGGCAATAGAAGAAGTTGCGCTGCCTTTCCGCTTAGTGTGCGCCTCAATCTGGGGCAGGCGAAATTTTTCGTGGATCACATAATTGATGCCCCACAAGGGCTTCATGGCGAAGCTCGCCATACCACCGAGCGTCAGCCGGAAGGGAATGGAAAATCCGGTGCGCAGATCGCGCTCCCGGTTGCCACCGACGATCGAATCCACGGTAAGCATCAGGACCGGGATGCCGGCTGCCTTTGCGCGCTCTAGCATAGCCTTGTTCAAACTGCGGTCCTTATGAAAATAGAACTGGAAAACTTGTGGCGCGTCGTGTTGTTCTGCGACCTCCTCCAGGCTGACGGTACCAAGCGAGGAAACGCCAAACATGGTTCTGTATTTCGCGGCGGCAGCGGCGACGGCGCGTTCGCCGCGGTGGTGAAACAGGCGCTGCAGGGCCGTGGGTGAGCAGTAAATCGGCATGTCCAGTCTCTGGCCCATGACCGTCACCGATAGGTCGGCTTCGCTTGCGCCGGCCAGCACGCGTGGCACCAGATCACAATTGTCAAAAGCTTCGGTGTTGCGACGATAGGTTACCTCGTCATCAGCAGCGCCATCGATGTAGTTGAATATCGGCGCCGGCAGGCGCCGCTTCGCCAAAGCGCGAAAATCCTGAAAATTATGACAATGTGCGAGGCCCATCGAACTACTCCGTTTGTGTTTGTCGGCTTGGGGATTGCCGGAAGAAATGTTAGTATGCGACGGATGGCAGCCAGGTAACCAGCCATGGGAACAGGAAGACGATCGCCAATCCGCTAAGCTGCAGCAACACGAAGGGCACCACGCCTTTGTAGATGTGCATCAGCTTGATTTCAGGTGGACAGACTCCCTTGAGATAGAACAAGGCGAAACCAACGGGTGGCGTCAGGAACGAAGTCTGCAGCGTCACCGCAACCAAGATCACGAACCAAAGTAATGCGGGCTCGTCAATTTCTCCGAAACCCGGCACGTCAAGACCAAGACCGTTTACAATTGGACGCATCAGCGGCAGCACAATTAGGGTGATCTCGATCCAGTCGAGGACGAAGCCAAGCAGGAATACAATGAACAGGATAAAGGATATGGTTCCAATCGCTCCGAAACCGGTAGAGGCGACGACCTCTTCAATCAACGCATCGCCACCCAGTTCTCGCAAGACATAGGAGAATACCGTGGCACCAAGGAAGATCGCGAAGATATAGGCAGTGGTATTGAAGGTGGAGACCAGCACGTTCCAGAATTTCTTAAATACCAGTTTACGGTAACCAAGCGCAAGCAGGGTCGCACCAAGAGCGCCAACGCCGGACGCCTCGGTCGGCGTGGTTATACCCGCAAAGATCGATCCCAGTACAGCCAAGATCAGCCCAAGTGTAGGCAGGACAGCGATCAAAACGTCCTTCACCGCCGCCCAATCCGGAGATTTTGCGCCTGCGGGAACCGGAGCGATCTTGGGGCTAATCAGCGAGATGGTGAAAATATACAGCAGGTAAAGTGTTCCTATGATTATTCCCGGGAAAACTGCGCCCATAAAAAGATCGCCCACGGACAGCGCCATCTGGTCAGCCATGATCACCAGCATGATCGAGGGTGGGATCAGGATCCCCAGCGTACCAGATGCTGCCACGACACCACCCGCAAGGGTTTTGGAATAATTTTGCTGCATCATGGACGGCAGGGACAGGACACCCAACAGCACCACTGATGCGCCGATGATTCCCGTCGACGCGGCGAGAATAATACCGATCAGCGTTACCGTTATCGCAAGCCCGCCACGGGTCTTGCCAAACAACCGTTGCATCGAATTCATTAGGCGTTCGGCCACGCCGCTTTCGTCCAGCATCAAACCCATGAAGATGAACATTGGCAAGGCCACCAGCACCGCGCTCGACATGGTTGAATAGACACGGTTTACCGTGGCGCCAAGGGTCAGGTAGTCAAGCCCGGTCAAGGTGCTCTCGAGCCCTGTCCACACCATCAGGTCATTGTCGAACAGATAGGCCAGACCGCAGAAAAGAACGCCGACACCGGCCAGAGTCCACGCCACCGGATAGCCGGTGAAGAGCAATCCGATAAAGGTCAAGAACATGGCGATGACCAGCTTTTCCTCAGTTGTCTCCACGAAGAAACTAAGCGCCGTGCCGACAATCGCAAATCCAACTAGCGCCCAGATGATGAGGCGAATACTCTTTCCCGCACATTCGGCTGCATCCCCGCCGATTAGCGCATGAACATCATGGATCAACCGGGCAGTTGCAGCCAGAGCCAACAAGACAAAACTGATTGGGATGACCGCTTTCAGCGCCCAGCGCGCAGGCAGGCCGGTGGGGCTGTCAGAGCGTTCATTAACCCGGAAACTCTCGTAGAAATAGTCGTAACCCTGGTCGATCATCAAATAAATGAATGGTGCAAGAAGCGCTAGAATACCGATAATCTCGATAATCCTCTGGGCACGACGACTTACCTGCATATATAGTAAGTCTACCCTCACATGACTGTCGGTCACCAGCGCATAAGAAATGCCAATCATCGTAACGAGACCATAAAAATGCCATTGAATCTCGTCCAGCTTCGGGAAGTTCTGGTTGAACAAGTAGCGCATCGACACCTGGGTCACGATCGCAGCTATCAGCAGCACATTGGCCCACATGACTACGTGGCCGATCGTCTTTACAGATTTGTCAATGAAAACGGCAGCCGGTTGCCGGTCGGTGTCCGGATGTTCCAGCAAGTTTTCGAAGGTCTCAATCGGATCCGGGATAGTGTTCTTATTGGCCATTTGATTGATCCTCCGGTGAAGTTTTGAAAAACGAGGCGGCATTCATGCGCCGCCCCGCATCTTGTACGTTTAGTGCCTTGGGAGGAAGGCATTAGTTTTCCAGAGCGCATAACCATCACGGAAAGCGTTCATGTCATCGAGTACTTTCTTGAAGAACGGGTCAGCCGATTCCTCTACTGCAACCTCTGCCCAAGTGTCCTTGAACAGCTTCAGCATTTTCGGCGACCACTTTTTGATCGTCACACCATTGTTTTCGACATTGTCGATCAGAGCGTCGTGCTGGATAGCTTCGCCTTCAGCAAAGCTGTCGGTCATTGAGGCCTTGCAGGCATTGTTGATGATCGCCTTATGGGCATCCGAAGCCTTGTTCCACACATCCTTGTTGACCAGCAATTCAAACACAGTTGCCTGCTGATGCCAGCCCGGGAAATAGTTGAATTTAACCAACTTGTGGAAGCCAAGGCGGGCGTCGATTGCCGGCATGGAAAACTCGGTCGCGTCGATGGCGCCCTTTTCAAGCGCAGCAAAGATTTCGCCGCCAGGCAGCAGAGAGGTTGCAACACCCAGTTTCTGCATAACTTTTCCGCCCATGCCGAAGAAACGCATCTTCAGACCATTCAGGTCAGCAGCCGAGTTGATTTCTTTAGCGAACCAACCCGAAGTCTCCGGAGCGATGATCGCGCAAGGGATGACGTGGACGTTGAAGCCGGCAGAATCGTACATTTCCTGATAGAGTTTCAAGCCGTTTCCATAATAAAGCCAAGCCATATATTCACCGGCCTCCGGACCAAAAGGAACGGCAGAGAACAAGGGCGAAGCTGGGATTTTACCAGCCCAGTAGCCGGCCGTTGTGTAACCGGAATTAATCTTGCCGGATGAAACGGCGCCGAGAATTTCAAACGGCTTGACGAGTTTGCCCGGCTCATAAACTTTCATCTTGAGCGAGCCGCTCGACATCAGCGCCAGTTGCTTCGCCACCCGCGGAATGGGTGATCCCAAACCGGGCAGCGAGGTCGAGAACGCGATTGGTGTTTTTAGCAGTAGTTTGTCGGCTGCCAAGGCTGCCGGAGCTGCAAGAGTGACGGCAGCAGCTAGCGCCAGATTGATAAGCGATTTATTCATGGAATCCTCCAGTTGAACGCCACCGCACCTTTGCGGCGACTCTGATTGATGTGGGGTTTTCACACCAATTGGTAATGGTTTATAATATATACCATTAAGGAGAGTCAAGGTGCAGACCAGACAGAATTGACGCTGTGGATTTCCACCCGGTGACGTAAACGTAGAAATATAACACTTTATAAGTTGATTTTTCTCTGGAAATTTCATGATTTTTCTACTATTTGAAATCATGATGGGGTCACGGTTGGCGAGGCACTCGGTGGGTGCGCTTACCCTGATTGATCCTCAAATGGTCTATTTTATCTACCTCAAACAGATTGAGGTCGAAATTTTCCGAGAGCATGTTATGGAAACTACAAAATATTTGTTCGAGCCGATTGAGCATGATTCTGTTGTGGACGCAGTAGTCGACCAAATAGAAGATCTGATCGTGACAGGCGTATTAAAAGAGGGCCGCAAGTTGCCTTCCGAACGGGACATGGTGGAACTGCTCAACGTCTCGCGCACCAAACTGCGCGAAGCCCTCAAGGAACTGGAGGAACGCAAATTATTGGAAGTTCGTCATGGCGAAGGCTCGTTCATCGCACCGTTGATCGGAAAGGCGATGACGCCAGCATTGATGGATATCTACTCGCGACACCCGGTTGCCTTCTACGACTATCTGGAATATCGCCGCGAACAGGAAGGTTTTGCGGCACGTCTGGCAGCTGAGCGAGCCACCCAGGCTGACAGGGAAGCCATTTCGAAAATCATCGAGGATATAGACGCTGCCCACGAGGCAAAAGACGCCGAGGCGGCACAGCGTGCCGATATCAATCTGCATTCGGCAATCGTCGATGCCAGCCATAACACCATGTTGATACACATGATGGCCTCCATCTATGATCTCACCAGACGCGGCGTATTCTACAATCGCGACTATCTAAGAACGCTTGACGGCACAGGAGAAAAACTGCGGAGCCAGCACCATGATATCGGCGACGCTGTCCTGAGCGGCAACCCAGATGAAGCTGATAAGGTATCAAAAGCTCATATCGATTTCGTCGAAAAGTCCTTCCGCATCGGAAAAAAACAGCATAAGCGGGAGAAAACATCCAAAAAACGCTTGTTACTTATCGAGCAGTGATTCGTTTACTCGTGTGGCTAGATATTGGCTTTTCAATGCCAGTGATCTCTGCAGCATCGGCAATAGATTCACCTTGTTTGTTCCTCGGTGTTTTTCTGGCGTACTAGCCGCTAAAGATGAATCGCCAAACCGAGAGCTCGACGTAGTACACCCTACCCATATTTGGATGCCGCTGACAGGATAATTCGATGAGAGTCAAATGTGTTTCTTATCTGCGCCATACCAATGGGGCGCAAGCTGTGAATGACCGCTCCGGGCCATCCTTTACAATCTATTGTTCGATCAATCATTCAAGCTGCGACATAGGTTGAATTGGCAATATAGGCTCCAAACAGCCATCCGACACGCAGTCGTCCATAGGCCGTGAACCTAAAATGGTGCCTGAACATTAAAATTACAGCTTCGCCCGCCATTAGGGTGAAATAATTCCAGGCTCTGGGCGTGCAACATCAGGCGGTTTGCTGCCTTCAATGCATCCTCATGGGCATAAAACACATCACCAAGAATTGGATGGCCAATTTGCTGCATATGGACACGCAACTGATGAGAACGGCCGGTTTTTGGGTGTAATAGCAACTTTGTTGATTTTTCATTACGTTCCAAAACCTGCCAATGCGTTAGAGCGGATTTTCCAAGTTCAAAATCAACCATTTGCAAAGGGCGGTTTGGCCAGTCACATCGCAAAGGCAATTCAACTACGCCATGCTCTTCACCGATCACGCCCCAAACCTTGGCCATGTACTTCTTGTTTATATGTCGCCGTTCGAACTGCAAACCAAGATGGCGATGCGCAGTGGCGCTCATTGCCAATACCATAATCCCCGAAGTCGCCATATCCAGTCGGTGTACGATTCTTGCTTCAGGGAATTTGGCCTGAATTCTGCTCTCCAGGCAGTCTTTATGATTGTCCGGCTTTCCCGGAACGCTCAAAAGCCCCGCCGGTTTTTCCACCAGCAGAATATGATCATCACTATGGATGATGTTGATCGCCTGATCTGGTGGATCATAAACAAATTTAGATTCGATTGCTAAAACTCTTATGTCAGATGGCTTCAGAAAAAATAAAGCCAATTACCATATTTTCGTTCATCCGACCAGATTTTCCACAGAACGAATGATCAGTTCAATATCACTTTCTCTCGATAAACGGTGATCGCCATCTTTGACCAGAGTAATCGTGACATTTTCAGATGGCAAAAAATTGACCAATTTCAATGCATGAGTATAGGGCACATCTTCATCTGTCATGCCCTGAATTATGTGCACAGGGCATCCGGTTTCAATTAAGCCTTTCATGACTCGATTTTTTTCACCATCTTCAAACAGCGCCCTGGTAAAGATATTTGGTTCATCCGAATATTGAGATGGTTCTTCCATAAACCCAAGATTCTCCAACTGGTTTTTATGTTCTTCACTCAATTGCGGCATCATCAATTCATGGGTGAAATCAGGCGCAGGAGCCAGTAACAACAACCCACCCACACGATCACCTTCTCCGCTTTCAACCAGCATTTGAACCATTCTGAGTGCTACCCAGGCTCCCATGGAAGACCCCACCAGTATTTGTGGTCCGTCTGTAAACCGGTCAAATACAGCAAGACTTTCTGCCACCCATCTGGAAATCGTGCCTTCTACAAAATTTCCTTCAGATTCTCCGTGTCCTGAATAATCATGACGACAGCATGCGCTGCCATTTTCAATTGCCCAACGATCCAGTGCATCTGCTTTGCTTCCCAGCATATCTGAACGATATCCCCCCAGCCACACCAGTCCAATGCCTCCTTTGCTGGTTTCATCGGTCTTTCGCACTGCAATTTTTCGGGTGTCTGAACCTTGCCCAACAGGTAAAAATGTCGGATTCATGCATATTTTCTCCATTATCTGGAAACATCAATATTCATGTAACAAAGAATGTCAATTTCGGATGACTTCACTATATGAATCATGCTAATGAACTGCGGTAGCAATTTTGCTGTCACTTATTTTTAAATATTAGAGGAGCCTACGACCATTCGCCGTCCACATAGAGCGCAAGCGCAAAGAAAGAAAGGCCCTAGAGCCAATTCAGATATCGATGTAGAGGAAGTTCAGCTAATTGATGCTGACGGAGACAACAAAGGCATAGTAGCAATAGCTGATGCCATCGATCTAGCGAAAGACCATGGTCTTGACCTGGTTGAGATATCACCCAACAACAAACCACCAATCTGTAAAATCCTCGATTTGGGCAAGTATAAATACGAAGCCCAGAAAAAGGCTGCAGAAGCACGCAAGAAACAAAAGACCCAGGACGTCAAAGAAATCAAAATGCGCCCCAATATCGATACGCATGATTATGACGTTAAAATGCGTTCGATCAGCAAATTTATCGGTGAAGGTGACAAGGTTAAAGTGACTTTGCGTTTTCGTGGACGTGAAATGGCCCACCAGGAACTGGGTATGCAACTGCTGCAAAAAGTCAAAGAAGACACTGACAAAATTGCCAAAGTTGATGCAGAACCAAAGCTGGAGGGCCGTCAGATGATGATGGTCATTTCACCTGCAAAATAATATTGGTTTTTATCGCAATAATGATAGTAATTTGCGATTTCTGACTTGCGAAACACCAACACTGGCGTTATAACGCGCCAGTTCAATCGGCTGGCAGGGCATGCCATGTCTGGATTGTATAGCGAAAAGCTCCGCGCTTAAAGGTCGGCGGGGCTTTTGATTTTTACCGGTGAAAGGTGGAAATAAAAGGTGTTCGCACCGGTTTTCCTCCTGCCCGGCCCATTTGAAAGGAAACGCAAATGCCCAAAATGAAGACCAAATCAAGCGCCAAAAAACGCTTCAAATTAACTGCTTCGGGCAAGGTTAAGGCCTCTCAGGCAGGTAAACAGCATGGCATGATCAAAAGGTCAAACAAGTTCATCCGCCAAAACCGTGGTACTACCACGCTTTGTGATGCAGATGCTCGTATTGTCAAAAAATTCCTCCCTTACGGCTAATCACATATTTTCACAGCAAAGTTATTTGTAAAATATCAAGCCCAAGTTATTCCAAAGGTAAAAGATCATGGCACGTGTAAAACGCGGCGTTACCGCCCACGCCAAACATAAAAAAGTAATCAAGAAAGCCAAAGGCTATTATGGCCGACGCAAAAATACAATTCGCGTTGCTAAACAAGCTGTCGAAAAAGCAGCGCAATACGCCTATCGCGACCGCAAGGTCCGCAAGCGTAATTTCCGCTCTTTGTGGATTCAGCGTATCAACGCTGGTGCCCGGGAGCACGGTTTGACTTATGGTCGATTGATTGATGGCCTGACCAAGGCTGGAATCGAAGTTGACCGCAAGGTAATGTCTGATCTGGCTATTCATCAGCCTGAAGCATTTGCAGCTTTAGTTGGCAAAGCTAAAGATGCACTTGCATATTTAAAGGACACTACACCGGGTGCTTTTGAGGCCGCTGTCCAATAGGCAGGCGCGCTTCCCGGCATAGATTAAGAATTATTGGGAACCCGTGCTGGCCAAAAGGTCAGTGCGGGTTTTTGTTTAGATCCTTTCCGTTTGGTATTTAAGCCAATTGATTGGAAAGCATGAAAAATTCGAGTTGACCTGCAGACATTAGTATTTGGGGAAATTGGGTAACATGTCAGACATAAAAACGCTTGAGAAAGATATTCTTGCTCAAATCGAAAATGCTGCAGATGAGACAGCGCTTGAAATGGTACGCGTTGCCAGTTTAGGTAAAAAGGGTTCGATCTCAGCCAAAATGAAAACCCTTGGCCAGATGACGCCTGAGGAGAGAAAAGAAGCAGGTCCCGCGCTCAATGGATTGAAATCACATATAGCCGACAAAATAGCCGCTCGAAAAATTATACTGGGCCATGCAGCAATAGCAGCACGATTAAAAAATGAAGCTGTCGATGTCACATTACCGACCCGACCATCACCCGCACTGACTGGACGAATTCATCCGATTACGCAGGTTAAAGACGAAATATCGGCTATTTTTGCCGATATGGGTTTTAATGTTGCTGAAGGCCCTGAAATTGAAACTGACTATTACAATTTCACCGCTTTGAACTTCCCCGAAGGCCACCCCGCACGCGAAATGCATGACACCTTTTTCTTTAACGAAAAACAGAACGGCACAACCAAGCTGCTGCGCACTCACACTTCTCCGGTTCAAATCAGAACCATGGAGGTCCAGGAACCCCCGATCCGTATTATCATTCCCGGAAAGACTTATCGCTGTGACAGCGACACAACCCATACACCGATGTTTCACCAACTCGAAGGTCTGGTTATTGATAAAACGACCAATATTGCCAATCTAAAGTGGGTGCTGGAAGAGTTTTGCAAAACATTTTTTGAAGTCGATCAACTGGGAATGCGATTTCGCCCATCATTCTTTCCATTCACAGAACCCTCACTGGAACTCGATATTCAATGTGATCGCTCCGGCAGTGAAGTGCGTTTTGGTGAAGGTAGTGACTGGATGGAAATACTGGGATGCGGTATGGTGCACCCCAATGTTCTGCGTGGCTCCGGCCTGGACCCGGATATCTATCAGGGATTTGCCTGGGGTATCGGCATCGACCGTCTGGCCATGCTGAAATACGGCATGCCGGACCTGCGAGCATTCTTTGATGCCGACGTACGCTGGCTTTCCCATTATGGATTTAGACCTCTCGATCTGCCAACTTTGTTTGGCGGATTAAGTGCTTAAAAACAATTCAAGAATGCTTCTTAGGAACAATCGATCATGAAATTCACACTCTCCTGGTTAAAAGACCATCTGGACACTGAAGCGACGCTTGATGAAATTGTCGAGGCCTTGACGATGATTGGCCTGGAAGTCGAAGAAGTAGACGATCGCGCCCAGTACAAGCCTTTTACCATCGCCAAAGTCGTAAGTGCCGAACAACATCCTGACGCTGATCGCCTGCGTGTATTGAAAGTCGACAAGGGTGATGGAAATCTAATTCAGGTTGTGTGTGGCGCTCCCAATGCCAAAACCGGATTGATTGGCGCATTCGCTGGTCCCGGCACCTATGTACCCGGCATTGATGTGACGTTGTCTGTTGGAAATATCCGCGGTGTTGAGAGCCATGGCATGATGTGTTCAGAACGTGAACTCAATATGTCGGATGAGCATGATGGTATCATTGATCTGGATAAAGACGCACCTGTTGGGCAGTCTTTTGCCCAATATGCAGGTCTTGATGATCCGGTAATTGAAATCGGCATTACCCCAAACCGGCCTGATGCATTGAGTGTTGCCGGGATTGCGCGTGATCTTGAAGCCTATGGGCTTGGTAAGGTTAAAACAACATCAATCCCGGAACCAGCAGGTAAATTTGATTGCCCGGTTGAGGTAAAACTCCAGTTTGAAGGCGAAAGCCTTTGCCCGGCTTTCGGCCTTCGCTATGTCAAAGGCGTAAAGAACCGCCCCTCACCTAAATGGATGCAACGCCGACTTCTGGCCATCGGCCTCAGGCCCATTTCCGCACTGGTCGACATCACCAATTATGTAACATTTGATTTGGGCAGACCACTGCACGTGTTTGATGCCGACAAAGTTGCCGGAAATCTCGTTGTTCGTCGCGCTAATTCAGGTGAAGAAGTTTTGGCACTGGATGGAAAGACTTACAAACTTGGTTCGGATAATTGCGTCATTGCCGATGACAATGGCGTCGAATCACTGGCCGGTGTCATGGGTGGCGAAAAATCCGGTTGTTCTGATGAGACTGTCAATGTGCTGGTAGAATCGGCCTTATGGGAACCGTTGAATATTGCCCGCACCGGACGTGATCTGGGAATCATAACAGATGCCCGTTACCGTTTCGAACGCGGTGTTGATCCTTTATTTATGCAGCCTGGACTTGACCATGCCACCAACCTGGTAATTGAGCTTTGCGGAGGAACGCCATCAAATGCAATAATTGCCGGAGAAGTTCCTGTTCGCAATCTCGAAATTGATTTCCCCGTTTCCGAAGTAAAGCGTCTGACCGGTATTGAACTCTCAACGACTGAAATTGGAGACATCCTCAATCGTCTGGGGTTTGAAAACAAAGCTACCGATGCCGGCGGCAATAAAGAAACCATTAATGTCAAAGTCCCATCCTGGCGCCCCGATGTTGAGGGTAAGGCTGACCTGGTTGAAGAAGTGATGCGCATCCATGGCATCAACAATATTGAACCCCAGCCATTGGCTACCCTTAATTCAATTGGCAAAAAAATACTCACAACCGGTCAATTGCGGGTGCAAAGAGCGCAACGTACGCTAGCCGCACGCGGTATGATGGAAGCGGTAACCTGGAGTTTCATATCAAAAAATCTTAGTGATCACTTTGATGGCGGTTCTGATGAACTGGCACTGGCCAATCCAATATCATCGGATATGAGTGACATGCGGCCTTCCTTATTGCCAAATCTGATGAATGCTGCCGGTCGAAACGCCGATCGCGGCAATGGCAATGTTGCCCTGTTCGAGGTGGGCGGTGTCTTCGACAATGATGAGCCTGAAGGTCAAAAACGTTGCGCTGGCGGTATACGCCGTGGCACAGCCGGGCTGATTGGGGCGGGGCGCAACTGGCAAAATAATGCCGGTACTGTGGGTGTGTTTGATGCCAAGGCAGATGCACTGGCAGTATTGGAAGCCTGTGGCATGGATGCATCAAATGTACAGATCGTTGCCGGTGGACCTCACTGGTATCACCCCGGTCGTTCAGGCACAATACAACTGGGGCCTAAACTCATTCTGGCAACATTTGGCGAGATCCATCCATTGACCCTGGAAGCGGTTGATGTGAGCGGTCCCATATGCGGTTTTGAAGTCTGGCTTGATGCTATCCCACAGCCGCGCAAAAAGGCAACCAAAACCAAATCACCGCTCATTGTATCAAGCCTGCAGGCTGTACGTCGGGATTTTTCTTTTGTTGTCGAAAAAAATACGCAAGCTGCCGCTTTGGTTCGTGCAATTTTGAATT
>JAAENI010000897.1 GCA_024224595.1 Hyphomicrobiales bacterium | reverse complement strand
TGAAGAAAAATACCAGTCTGTTCTTCGGCATTGCGAAATCCAGCACTCGGAACAAGCCCCTTGAAGTAATCCCTGTATCCTTCTGCCCAATTATCGGTGGCAGTGTTAAGCACCACAATTTTCACAAACGGGCTCAGATCAAAGCTGTAATACCCGTCAGTTGCACCGGTTCCAGATGCAAACCCATGTCCTGCCGGTTCGCTGCTGGAATCTCGAATGACATCAATCAGTTCATCCTGCATGGCAATATTGAAACCGTGTGCTTTTGACAAGTCCGGATGTAATAGTTCCATCAGGTTTGCAGGCAGGCAACCGTTAACTTGTCGATCATGATTCCCCCAGGCGGCGTACCAATCCAAATTCAGTCCTTCAACACCATCAGCCAGCGGTTCCATGTGTATATCATCATAATTCCACGGTAATCGTCCGTCAGCAATTTCTTTGAACCAATTAATCTCTCGCAGCATGGCGTTGTCAATAAGGTCGCCGGTCACGATGCAAAAATCAAATGGATTGATTGTTTGTTGCATATTGATGGAACGAATTATAGCATCCAGCAATCTTGGC
>JAAENI010000896.1 GCA_024224595.1 Hyphomicrobiales bacterium | reverse complement strand
TGACCAAAACTGCCAAAGATCTGGAAGTAGTATTTACCGGTCAAACAGGGCAAATAGATGCGGTACTGGAAAGCAGGATCGGTCGCATTGTTGATCTAATTGGCGATAAAACGCATAATTTGGATAAAGTTCTGGATGAGCGTGCTGGTGAAATTAGCGGTTTGCTTGACAGTCGCGTCGAAATTCTGGTCGATGGATTAGGTAGCAAGGCAGAAAAACTTGATAAAGTTCTCGATGAACGTGCCAGCCTGATAGATGGTGTCATAGAAAACCGTGTCGGCAATCTTATCGATGGTCTTTCAGGCAAATCCAAGGCCATGGATCAGGTATTAAACGAGCAATCATCACAAATTAGCAAAATCCTGGAAAACCGCGTTGGCCTGCTGGTCGAAAACCTCGGTAACAGAGCACATTCGCTTGACAAAGTTCTGAATGACCAGGCCGTAAAGATCAATTCCGATTTGGAAGCGCGGGTCGGTTCACTGGTTGAAAATATCAGTTCAAGAACCAAGAGCATGAATAATGTGTTGAGTGAACAATCCGAACAGATTGAAAACATCATGAATTCGCGGGTAGATTCTCTTGTTGAGGGGCTGGGTACCAAAGCACAGGCATTGGACAAAGTCCTGGATGACCGGTCAAATCAAATTGACCAGATGATGTATAATCGTGTTGGTGTTATGATCGAGGGTCTTGATGGAAAAGCGACGGAGTTGGAACAAGTGATGACAGACCGAACGTTCGCAATTGGCGAGACGATTGCTGATCGCTTAACCGGATTTGGACGCACTTTGACCGGACATGTGGATAAAGTGGTTGTTCAGCTTTCTGACCAGACAAAGCAACTGCAAGTCACAACTGAGCGCGTTGAAACAGCAATTGAAGAGCGCACATCCAGCATGAACCAGACATTGTTCAAACGGACCAAAGAGCTGTCTGAGACCTTTAGTAAAAGTGAAATTCAAATCACCACTGCGATTGGAGATGGCCACCAGAAAGTGATGGAGGGCCTTGACAGACGTCTGCGTGAAACCGCCACTGGTCTTGACAATAAGGCTGAAAGCCTCTCCAGACTATTAAGTGAAAGAGCAGTAAATATCAATCGCTCAATGGGGACCAATCTGGTTGAAACCCAGAGAACTATTGAGGAGAATGCAGCAAAACTGGAGCATGTTCTTGATGACCGCTCAAGCAGAATTTCGACCCTACTTGATGATCGTTCAGTAAAAATATCCGGTATTCTTGATCATCATTCAGGCAACATATTTGATATGTTGAGTGAACGCGCAAATCTGATTAATGCCAGCATGCTGGCGCGTTCGAATGAATTTGCGGAAATTGTCGACAACAAGGCATTACCGATGGTTGAATCCCTGCGCCAGGTAGGTGATGAAGTTTCAATTCGTCTGTCCGAGACATCCAGCATGGTCGACACCAGTGTCACCGATGTTATTAACAGACTTGGATCCTCTAATGAGATATTGCGCATACTGGTTGAGCAGGCTGGCGAAAATCTTGGCACAATCCAGGCTTCGCTAGCACAGCAATCCTCGTCGCTAATGGATGCCTTTGAAAAAGCATCAACCAATCTGGAAATGTCTGGTGAATTGGCCAGCAACGTTCAAACAGGTATGCAAACCACAGCTGCTGGTTTGCTGACCGATGTAAATTCAGTTGCCGATCGACTGAGCGAACAAGGCAATATTCTAGTTGAAGCCACTCGAATTATCGATGCCTCGCAAACCAATTTCGCCACCACACTTGATATGCGCCAGGAAATGCTCAGGGAACTTTCCCATGGTCTGGTTCAACGTTCGGATGAGATCGAAGAAACAATGTCTAAAATGGCAATGGCTGTTACCAAATTGCTCGCTGAGGCAAGTTCGAAATCAAAAGAGATTGGCGGAATCGTCAGTGCCGAGGTTTCAGCTGCTATCAACAACGCGACCACACGCTTCAGCGATGCCACTGACTCGATGAAGATTGCCGCGCGCGACGTTTCGGCTGAGCTCGAACAGACCCGCGAACAGATGCGCCGTGGCGTATTGGAATTGCCTAACGAAACGCGCCAAAGTGCGGATTCAATGCGTCGTGTAGTCACGGACCAGATTAAAGCACTTAAAGACCTCTCGGATATCGTAATGCGCTCAGGCAAGGCAATGGATGCTACGTCTGCCTCAAAAAATGCCCGAAGCAACGCGAATAAGCTTTCCGGGGCTGCGTCGTCAAGAACGGCTCAAAACCAGGAGCCTCAGGTAGCAGCTATTGCTGTCCAGCAGGCCAAACCTGTTAGCCCGCCTGCACGCCCCTCTGCTGCCAATTCCAGGCTTGAAGTTGTAGCCAACACTACCCCGCCACGAACTGCTCAGGTGAACCAGCCACAAACGCAACAAAATATACAGCAAACACAAGCGGTTCAGCCGCCCAATGCGCAGGCACAACAGCCCACACAAACAGGCTTCCAGCCACCGCAGCGGCCGCCCTACAATACAAATGAAAATCAGCGAAACGCTCCGCAGCAACGATCAGCCCCGCAATATCCTCAACCGAATTTCCTTCAACCTGGACGCGGCAGCACCCGTCCCCTGCCCGGAGCAGCACCTGCCAATCCTGCTTTTCAACAGGGTAACGTACAAGGGCAAAGAGGTAAAACCACAGGCGGATGGGTAAGTGACCTGTTGAGGCGTGCCTCCAATGACGAACCGGTAATGCCGCCTAACCCGTCGCAAAGCAACCCGGAAGCGAACCGTTCGCCACACCATGTGGTTGAATCGCTCAATGCTCTATCGATGGATATTGCAAGAGCAATCGATCATGAAGCATCCGTTGAATTGTGGGATCGTTATCAGCGTGGAGAACGTGATGTTTTCACTCGACGTCTTTATACCATTCAGGGACAAAAGACATTTGAAGAAATACAGTTGAAATATCAGACGGAACCTGACTTTCAAAATGCTGTAGTTCGATATGTTGAAGATTTTGAAAAACTGCTGACTGACATTTCCCGCAATGATCGCGATAATATCATGACCCAGACCTACCTGACTTCCGATACCGGTAAAGTATACACCATGCTCGCCCATGCCGCCGGTCGGTTTGGATCCCAATAAATCTGTTATATTGGAATAAATTGCCGATACAAAAATCCGGGTAACTAATTTGCCTGGATTTTTGTTTGTGCACGGCAGGAGACCTGACTGTCACGGGTTCAGATACAAGTCGGATTCGACACTATTTTACAGTGCCAAAGCCCGCGTCATCATCTGCGGATCAATATTGCCACCTGATATAATACAAACGATGTTTTCGCCCGACCATCTATTACCTGAATTGAGCAATGCGGCCAGTGCAACGGCACCGCCAGGTTCGACAACAAGTTTAAGCTCATGAAAGGCAAATTTTACCGCTTTTAATGCTTGTTCATCGCTGACGGCAAGACCTTCTGCCAAAAGCTTGTGATTGATTTTAAAACCGATTTCGCCAGGAGATCCAGTCAAAAGGGCATCACAGATCGAGCCGGATTTATCCAGATTTCCCACCCTTTCCCCGGCATTCAACGAACGACGATAATCATCAAACCCTTCAGGTTCCACGCTGTGTATTTTGATACCCTTGAAGTGATGATCAAGGGCCAGGGCCAGTCCACTGGTTAATCCGCCGCCGCCGGTACAAACCAGAGCACGGAGTAATTTTATTGTTTTACCCTTGCTGTGTTCTTGCAACTGGCTGACAATTTCCAATCCTGTCGTCCCCTGCCCGGCGATGACATTGTGATTGTCAAAAGGATGAATATAGGTTGCGCCGGTATCCTGACAAATATTGCTGGCAATTGCATCGCGATCTTGAATGTTGCGGTCATAGGTTATCACATCAGCACCTGAACGCCTGGTGCGTTCAAGTTTGATGACTGGAGAATCGTGCGGCATCACAATTGTCGCCTTGATATCCAACAGTCTCGCCGCTTCTGCAACACCTTGTGCATGGTTTCCAGACGAGCAGGCAACAACGCCGTATTTTCTTTTTGCATTTTTCATCATCGAAATTGCATTATAAGCGCCGCGAAACTTGAAAGAACCGGTCCTTTGCAGACATTCCGGTTTGATAAAAATATTTGCACCGGTGATATTGTTGAGTTGCTGGTTTTGCAGCAAAGGTGTTTTAATGGCGACTACTTTAATACGGTCTGCGGCATTCAAAACATCCTGGTAATCTGGAACGTTTTTCATTGCATCAATCCCCCTTATCGCTCATCATTGAAAAAATTGTAAAAAACTGGTCTGGGCACCTTGTCAGTCTGTTTGCTGCCAAGTCAACCGCGACAAAGGGAAATGAATATGGATTTGGGAATAGCCGGAAAAAAAGCAGTTGTCTGTGCGTCAAGCCGTGGATTAGGCAAGGGTTGTGCATGGCATCTGGCAGATGCCGGGTGTGATGTGATTGTAAACGGTCGAAATGTCGAAGTTACCCATGCCACTGTTGAAGAAATCAAAAATGCCACAGGTGCAAATGTCACTGCGCTAATTGCAGACGTATCAACGGCGGATGGTCAAAAAGCGATACTGGAGGCCTGTCCAAAACCAGATATCCTGGTCAATAATAATGGTGGTCCGCCAATGCGCGATTTTCGTGAATTGAACCGGGACAATATTATTGAAGGTGTAATACAGAATATGATCACGCCAATTGAATTGATCAAAGCCGTTATTGATCCGATGAGCGATCAGAAATTTGGGCGCATTGTCAATATTACTTCGCTATCCGTTTATACGGCTGTTGCGGGCCTTGACCTTTCATCTGGGGCACGCGCAGGATTAACTTCGTTCCTGGCGGGAATTTCACGCAATTATGCCAGTGAAAATGTGACCATCAATCAAATACTGCCCGGCAAGATGGACACAGACCGTCTTGCGGCCAATTTTAAGGCAGTCGCAGAAGCGGAAGGCATCACAATCGATGAGGCAAAGCAGATTGCAGGTGATAAAATTCCGGCAGGCCGACTGGGCACCGCCGATGAATTCGGTGCTTTATGTGCGTTTTTGTGTTCAGTTCACGCTGGCTATATTACCGGCAGAAATATTCTGGTTGATGGCGGATTGAACTCAAGCGCGTTTTGATGATCCGCAAGTGGCCTGGCATTGATGTAATTGCTCAGCGCAATATAAACCATGTTTCGCCATTACAACTCATTATTGGGTCATATTGTGCTGATAGGGTACCAGTGATGGTAATTTTTTGGGCGCTGGTAATTGCGGGGAAGCGAAAAAATTGAAGGATCGGGCAAAATATTTATATGTTGTGCCAATTTGCTGTGCGCTGGCGCTATTAGGTGTTTTGGGCACATTGCCGGGTTATGCACAATCCGCAGCCTGTATTAACTTGCAGAACCAATTGAGCAATGCCAATTTCTGGCAAAACAGGCGAGTCGCACCCAATTCAAGTTTTCGCCAATATGATCGGGCGGCAAAAGATCAAAGAGTGCAGATTGAGAAAACTCAACGTATGGCGCGGCGTAACAGTTGCAGCGGCAATGTCTATACTACAAGAAACACCTCAATCTGTGGACGCATCTTGACCAGTCTCAACCATATGAGAAACAATCTCGTGTCTTTAGAGCGTGAACGCAGAGTGCTGGCACCCAAAAATGCCAATGTTACCAATGATCGGCAACGTTCGATTATTCGCGCCATGAACCGACGTGGGTGCTTTAGCAAAAATAATCGCAGGCAGGTTACCGTTCTCCAGCCCCGCCGTCGCTCTCTGATCGAGCAGATATTTGGCGTCAGAACATTCCGAAATGATGGTCGGCGCGGTTTGTTCGAAGGTCCAGACTCCTCTATAACTTCACGTTATAACACTTATCGCACAATGTGTGTGCGTGAACTGGATGGCTACTATTTCCCGATCAGTTTTTCGACAACACCTGAGCGATTTGAATTTGATGAAAGAATTTGTGAATCACAATGCCCCGGCACAAACGTGTCGCTATATTACCATGCCATGCCAGCCCAGGACAGTGAAGACATGATATCATTCCGCGGGCAATTACCTTATGCTGATTTACCTGCTGCATTTGCCTACCGCAAGGAATTCAATCCAAAAGCAACCTGCAAACATACTACCGGTTTCCTCAAGGAAGTAGCAGGATTTGATAATCCAAATCAGCATCCCAATAACCTTTCAGGTGCAAACTCCATTCGAATTAGCCAGCCGGTATTTAGAAGAGATCGCAGCCTTGATCCTGAAACAATCGCCAATCAGGATGGCAAATTTGATAAGCGTGACATTGTGCATTTGTTTACCAGTCCCGAAGATCTGGCAAAAGCACATGTCATTGCACTTAACGGACGCAAAATCAGAGTCGTGGGCCCAAGGTTTTTTAATGATGCCCAAACTAGCAAGTTGGAATAGCGGCTGCGGCTTGTGCGTTCCGACATGACATGGCTTTCTCTCAAGCTCTCATCGATTCTTACCTTGTGCCCCTCAGAAAGTTCTTTCCAATAGAGGAAATTGTTTCAGTTTGTCGGCCTGGCGAGCGATGATTGTGTCCAACCAGTGAAGTTGGACATGCAATAGCGCTGTCACATAGCGAGCGATGTGAATCAGAATCCGGGCAAATAGAAGCCTGAACAGAACCAGCAGGTTCATGACCAGAAAGATGCTGCTGATCCAGAATTCGCTGGTTTTGGACGTGTGGACGCGAATGTGGTTGAGATTGTAGGCGTTCTTGCCTTGTGAGAACTTGCCTTCGATGGGGATGCGTTCGCGGTAGTCCCGCTGTCGCTGGCAGCGGTTCATGTTGTCCTCAGCGCTGCTCATCTTTGGCGGATGTCCCAGAGGCTTTCCGGCAAAGCGACCAGAACAATTGGAATGATCTGGCGCAATTCCCGCCCGTTGGCCAGTCAGTTTTTGCATATTTCTGAAGTCGTTCGCCAGTCTGCGCGAGAATTGCTAAAAAATCGCAGTTCTAGACCGTTTCTTGTTTACACGGAAGCATTTGATGGGCCAAGCCAGTTCACTCGGCAAGGCGCAAAACGCAGTGCGATCTGGTTGATCGGACAAGTTTTGCAACGCTGCAGATGAACTGGATTGGTCCACCGAAGGTCGT
>JAAENI010000895.1 GCA_024224595.1 Hyphomicrobiales bacterium | reverse complement strand
TACGCTATGTCTCAGCCCTGCTCTTATCTGTACGAAAACTGAACTTGACCAGATTGTTGATGCGATTGATGCTGCATTGGACAGAGTTGTCGCATAGGCGGGTATTTCCGGCTGGGCAATATTCAGAGAGGCTGAATTTGTAAAGTTCAGCCTCTTTGCTTTCAGGCAATATATAAAAGTGCCCGTGGACCAGCACTACAATGCTTTATGTAAAGGCATGCAAGCGTAAATACGTAACAGGCTGTTACAATGCTGGCGTTCATTAGTACAACGGACAGGGCGTTACCGAAAATCAAACACGCGCCAAACAGCTCTTTGTGAATGCATGCGCTCTTGGTTATACAGAAAGTATGCTAACAAGTACCGAGAGCTTGATAATTTCAATAATAAAAAATATCTAAATTTGCAGAGTTGGTAATAGTGTTAATTTGACCTGTTGTTAATGTCGGCAATGCGAACAAAGCACCGTTTTCAAATTTGAGAAATGTCTAGTCTGCGACTCAATCTTTATTATCAATAAGTGCTAACACTTGCCTTTCTTCATCATCCAATAATAGCATTTGGGATAGTAAACCATTACCAAACACAGCCAGTTTCTTACCCTACCTGTTACTCGCTTTGGTTCTGATTGCATATCATGTAAATAAGACGTAGCATTTCAACACAAGGATCGCCAAATAAACGGGCGGTCACACTACGGAAAGATGGGCCCCCTATGACCTCGCGATTCTATATTATTGCATTTGCATTTTTATCCACCATTTCAAGCGCGTTTGCTAACCCAACCGGCATCTATGATGTTGAAGGCGCTAACCCCGGAAATGGCCATGCATACGAAGGTTCTGTGACGGTTGAGAAAAATGGCGCAACTTATATCGTCGTATGGAACGTGGGTGGTGAGGAATACATTGGCACCGCAATTGGAGCTGCAAACGTAAATGGCATGCTCACTTTCGGCGATGCAGCGCAAAATGACACCGCACTTACTGTATCCTACGTGTCCGGTGACAGTTTCGGATTGGCCTTGTTTGCAGAACAGGAAAACGGCCAATGGAAAGGCATCTGGACCTACGGTGGTTCTGATTCAATCGGCTCAGAGACTTGGACGCCGCAGTAAAACCGCTTTACTATTCGCTCAATCGGACAGATTGAACAGCATATTAGGTGTCAAGGGCAGCAATGCGGACCTTTTACCGTTTTCAAATAGAGCGGATGTGCTGTATGCGACAAGCCTTTCTTCGTAACTTTGTGCCATGAGCAGTCACTCTTAGTAGAGATGCGAACATTAAAATATATGTGCCAAATGAAAATTGTGGGATAGACAAATGGTTTTGGTTGGGCAACACTTTCCAGTTGGGTAAAATGGAAAGCATTTGATGAGGAAAAGGCTGCTATTCTGGTTTCTTTTTACAATCACAATGTCAGTCTATTTGACGATGATGTTGTGGTCTTTGCCAAAGATATCGAGGCAAGCCGATGGGATGATTCCGTTTGACCTTCGACCCAGCGGTTACTCCTTTGAAGAAGCGGTTGGATTTCTTACTGTGCTGTCGGCAGAAGGCCGCCTGTTTTATCTTGACGTTCAACATGACTTAGACTTTGCCTATCCAATCCTGTTAGCAGCAACTTTGGGATTTGCAATCTACTTGCTCACACCCGGGAGCTGGGGCTTATTGAAATTGGTGATTTCTATCGTTGTAATTCCAAGTGCGGTTTTTGACTACCTAGAAAATCAGGCAGTGGCACAGATGCTGCATTTGAACGTCGAAGCTGTAACATCGCAGCTTGTCGACACGGCAAGCCGGTGGACTGTACTCAAAGCCATATCTACAACTCTTGCCGCTGCGATCCTACTTATCCTATTGATCCGATGGGCTTGGCAGCAATTCAAACTATGATCTGTCCAACCCTCATCGGGAGTGGGTCGATCGGCTCTATCGAATTGATGTCACACCCGGATTTCGACAAATGGCTAGGTTTAGCGTGTCGATAAAATACCAAAAACCGTATCTATGTTATGGAGTTGAACGGAATTGATGGGTCAACTGCTGCAGAATTTGTAGGCAACAAACAAAGGCGATTTATCACCTGATAGCATCCATAATTCTAGAGTAGGCGTTTTGCCAGATATTCGACGTTTTCAGGCTTGTGCGAACTATTGATGCTCATACGAGATATTGCCTGCAACCCATTTTTATTGTGGAGGCATATTGCTATAAGTGACTGGTGGCTAGACCGTTTCTTGTTTACACGGAAGCATTTGATGGGCCAAGCCAGTTCACTCGGCAAGGCGCAAAACGCAGTGCGATCTGGTTGATCGGACAAGTTTTGCAACGCTGCAGATGAACTGGATTGGTCCACCGAAGGTCGT
>JAAENI010000894.1 GCA_024224595.1 Hyphomicrobiales bacterium | reverse complement strand
ATATTCTTCAAGTTTGGGAACATCCTTGTTGTGGGAAAAAAGGTTGAGGGTCAGATAAACACGCGTATCATTGGCGTGGGCATAATCTATACCTTCGCGGATTTGTTCCAGCGTGAATTCTGCTTTGGTGCGCAGTGACATATCCGGTGTTCCCAGATAAACCGCATCGGCACCATAAAGAACAGCCGTCTTCAGTTTTTCCAGAGAACCCGCAGGCATGAGTAATTCTGATTTAAGTATTTTCATGCTGGTTGTTATGCATATTGCTGCACACAACACAAGCAAGAGCTTATTATCTATTGATACTTCTGATTGTATCTTTGTCTATTTTATAGGGGATTATTGGTAGTTTTCAGGTTAAATCCGGATATTTGCTACAGTAATAAGGATAATATGTTACCAGAGATCGGCATTGCATATAAGTAAGACCATAGTGTCACTTGGAAATCGCCTTTCAGCTTTGTTTTCGGGAGATTTCGCCAGTCCGGTGACTGACGCCTTGAACTGGAAACTACAGAAAATTCACTGATGGTGAATAAGGTCGCAACCCTGCAAACACTGCAAAACCTTAGAAAGTCAGGGATTTCGATTGCGTTGGACGATTTTGGTGCCGGCTATTCTTCTCTTTCCCATTTGATGAGTCACCCTTTTGATAAAATCAAAATTGATCGCAGTTTTCCGGCAACAAACAGCGAAATGGTAATAGCGCCGCTCTGATCTGTGCAATACTTGGATTAGCCAAAATACTTGGTATGCGCACGACTGCAGAGGGAGTGGAAACCATTGAACATCTGGAATTCTTACGAAGAGAAGGTTGCGGTGAAATTCAAGGATATCTGATATCACAACCCTTACCGGCATCCGCAATCAATTCAGGCGAGGATATCACGCAGATTATGGATATCGATGAACTGAAGAGAGCCTGGCAGTCTGTCGGACTTGCACAATCACTGTTAACAAAACTGGATATTGGTCCGATTTTTCGCTCATTTTCGTTCAATATTCCCGATATTCGCCTCAAATGATCGAAATATCGACCTTAATTCCAGTTCTGTTCTCAATAATTGCTCAAGTCCGACAGCCTGCTAGACACGCTTCCGTGTAAACAAGAAACGGTCTAGTGGATTGTTCGTGATTAAAGGTCAACCGCGCTCTTGCAGTGGCGATTTACCGTATAATTCACGGTAACATTTGGAAAAATGCGAGGCCGAAATAAAACCGCTGGCGATGGCAACTTCAACAACGGGAAGCGAAGACTGCATGAGAAGGTGACGCGCACGATCAAGACGCACTTCAAGATAATATCGTGCCGGTGATCTACCCATATGATTTTGAAATAATCTTTCGATTTGCCTGCGCGAAAGGCCTACGTAATTGGCGATTTCAACCAACGGAAGAGGTTCGGTAATATTGGCTTCCATGTATTCGATGATTGAGAGAACTTTAGCGTTCTGAACACCCAGACGAGCGCGCAGAGGCAATCGTTGACGGTCTTGCGGATTTCTTACCCTGTCAGTCAAGGCCTGTTCACAGACCTGATTGACCAACTCCTGTCCATGATCCTCGCCAATGATTGAAAGCATCATATCCAAAGAGGCCGTGCCGCCGGCACAGGTGCATACCCCGTCCTCCATTTCATAAAGATCTGCATAGACATCGATTTTGGGAAACCGTTCTGTAAATCCGGGTAGATTTTCCCAGTGAATGGCGCATCTTTTGTTATCCAGCATACCGGCAGCAGCGAGCATATAGGCACCCGTGCACAATCCGCCGACAATTACACCCTGGTTTTTATTTTCCCGCAGATAGGCAAACAAGGTTTTGTTTTCATGTTCTTCCACATTTGTGCCCGAACAAACTAACAGCATGGAAGGGCGTTTAGATCCGAGCAGTGTTTCGCGTTCCTGTTTCAGGCTTTTGTCAACCGATACCTGAACGCCATTCGAGGCCGATACCGGTTCACCGTCAAATGATGCCAGATGCCATTGATATGAAGGCTGCTCCTGGAGGCGGTTGGCTAATCTTAAAGGCTCTATTGCTGTGGAAAATGCAATCATAGAGAAATTTGGGACCAGATAAAAGACGACGGAACGTTTGATGGTGTTTTCCATGGCATGTGATCCAGACTATGCAACATAGGGAAGTATCGATTTCAATCTTCCGAATACGTATTTTGGACACTGTCATATTCTTGAAAAACTTCAAGAAAAATTTTTTGAATTGAAAATCTAACAACTAAACAAGTGGGCGCAATTATCAATAACAAGATGTGCCCACTTCAGTTTCGGGGTAATATCGCAAAAGTAATTTGCGATATGTTTTGTTGGCCCGTGCGGTTTTCTCAAGTTCGAGAGATGCGTTGACATCTACCGGTAACCGGCTGGCATCGACAATGTCATTACGGGTAATGCCCATATCAGCCAGGATATGATCATCCATTGCCTGTATCGGTCTGGGAAAAGGTTGCATTTGGCGTCAGTCTGGTCTTGACGGGTTAAACAGGCAGGGACGGGCCTATCGTGAAGCATTTCAAAGTACACATATTTCAGGCCAGAAAGCCGCCATTCTGGCCAATCTTGCAGTGGCACCACTGCCACGTTCGGCAATTGGTGGTGATATTGTTGTCGTCGATCCAAAGTATCAATTGCCGCAATATGGATTAGGCATGGTAGTTGTAGAAAAAGCAAGTCCGTCGGTCAATGCTGCTGCTGATCATCTGCGCTCATGTTTTGCCGCGCAAGTAGTTAGAAACTAAACATATCCCTCTTTTGCTTGATAAATTTCTGATAAATTGTCATTCTAGTTCTGATCAGGTTTTCATGTTAAAGTGCTGTCAGGGATGGAGAACAGATAACAATGGATGAGCCCGAATTCAGTATGGGGATTGAGGAGGAATACCTTCTTGTTGATCTGGAAAATTATGATCTGACACCTGCACCAGAAGAATTGATGCGTAAATGCCAACGGGAACTGGAAGATCAGGTCAGTCCGGAATTCCTGCAATGCCAGATCGAAGTTGGCACAAAGGTGTGCAAAGACGCAGCTGAAGCGCGTGAAAATCTGGCCCATTTACGCCGGACGATCTCCGATATTGCCGCTGAATACGGGCTGGCACCTTTGGCTGCATCCTGCCATCCGTTTGCTGACTGGAACCGCCAGGTCTATACTGAAAAAGAACGTTATCGTTCTCTGGAGAAAGAGCTTGCGGGTGTAGCCCGGCGTATGCTGATTTGCGGGATGCATGTTCATGTGGGTCTGGGTGATGATGATTTGCGTATCGACCTGATGAGCCAGATTTCCTATTTTCTACCTCATTTTCTGGCATTATCGACATCCTCACCTTTCTGGCAGGGACGTGACACGGGATTGAATTCCTATCGTTTGACCGTATTTGATAATTTGCCTCGAACCGGGTTACCGCCAGTATTTTCGGGTTATGCGGAGTTCCAGCGCTCGGTGCAGATCATTATCAGTTCAGGCCTCATTCAGGACGCGTCAAAAATATGGTGGGATATCCGGCCTTCCTCGAAGTTTCCAACCCTGGAAACACGCATTTGTGATGTTATGCCATTGCTGGACGATGCAGTTGGTGTCGCCGCCCTGATACAGTGCCTCCATCGGACGCTCTACCATTTAAAACGTGAAAACAAACGCTGGCGTCAATATGACCAGTTTCTGATTGGTGAAAATCGATGGCGTGCCCAGCGATATGGAATTGGTGAGGGAATGATCGATTTTGGGCGCGGGGAGGTGATTGGATTTGACTGTTTGCTAGAAGAATTGATTGAAATTGTAACCGACAGTGCCAAAATTCTGAATTGTACCGATGAAATTGACAGCATTCGCAGTATTGTTGAGCGGGGAACCAGCGCTGACCGGCAAAGGGCAATTTATCAGAATTCCATCGGTGAGGGTGCCAGTTCACAAGAGGCGCTTAAAAACGTAGCCCGGTCACTGGTTGAAGAATTTACCGTTGGGTTGTGAGCGCACAACGCTGATTGTCTTTTGCACCGCCTAGACCGTTTCTTGTTTACACGGAAGCATTTGACCGTTTATTCACGCTTTCTGGACAGCGTTATGCTTTTCTTGTGGTCAACCAGACCACGGCGAAAATCATGCCTTGCAGTAAACGTGAATAAACGGTCAAATGATTCCGTGTAAACAAGAAGCGGTCTAGCGTATCAGGCTTAGTCAATACTATTGTACTGAGTCGACTAAATCTGCGACTACTGCATCCAATACCAGAAAACCCTTTGGTGTCGCACGAAGATTTCCATCGGGCAGAGTCTCAAGAAATCCCTGTTTGTCAAAAAAATCACGGTTGTCTGGATTTAGTGGAGATGCTCCAAAAGCTTCATAACGCTGAAGGCTGATGCCTTCAGCCAAGCGAAGACCCATCACTAGAAATTCATCAGCCATTTCCTGACCGGTTAACCTATCATTCACCACCATGCCGTCGCCATGAACCATTACATTCTGCCACCATTCCTCCGGGTTCAACTCACCGGCAGTCGCGATTTTTGTGCCTTCAATTGTTACTCTGCCATGTGCTCCCGGTCCAACACCGACATAATCGTGATATCGCCAATAAACCAAATTATGACGGCTTTCAGCACCGTTGACCGCGTGATTGGATATTTCATATGCTGGCATGGATCGGGCGTTCATTACTGATTGGGTCGTTTCATAGAGTTCTGCTGACAATTCTCCATCTGGCACATGCAACTTCCCCTTTTCTCTCAATTTAAAGAATCTGGTTCCCTGCTCAATTGTCAATTGATAAAGTGACAAATGGTCTGCCGTCAGATCTAAGGCCAACTCAAGTTCATTAACCCAATCATCAGGTGTTTGATCCGGACGGGCATAAATAAGATCAAAGGACATGCGCTCAAATAACGTTCTCGCCAATGTTATGGCACGCCTTGCCTCATCTACATTGTGTAAACGTCCCAGAAATTTTAGCTGCTGGTCGTGCAAGGACTGAACCCCTAATGATACCCGATTAACACCCGCTTCACGATAACCTTTAAAGCGCTCTGCCTCGGCACTTGAAGGGTTCGCTTCAAGCGTAATCTCGACTTGAGAATCAATTGACCAATGCTTGCCAATTTTTTCCAGAATTTGCTCGACAGTAGAAACATTCATCAGTGATGGAGTGCCGCCCCCAAAAAATATACTAGACACTTTTCGACCCGGAGTCAGATCGGCAAAATATTCAAGTTCTCTAACATAGGCTTGTAAAAAGACATCCTGATCCAATGGCTTGTGACGCACGTGAGAGTTGAAATCACAATAGGGACATTTGGCCGCACAAAACGGCCAGTGCACATAAATCCCGAATGATTGTGTTTCAACGGGCTCAAGCATTATTTATGCACCCAGGCAACACTGGGCAAATTTTGCAAACGCGCGGGCGCGATGAGACAAACCCAAATCTGTACGTCCAGCTTCCCAACTATGCTTATCTGTCGCAGGCATTTCACCGAATGTCTGATCATATCCGCGGGGTTGAAAAACTGGATCATATCCAAACCCGATATTTCCACGAGGCGGCCAAATCATCGTGCCTTCGACTTCACCCCTGAAAAATTCATAGTCACCGTCTGGCCAGGCCAAACATAGCACCGCTACAAAATGACCTTTGCGCTGATCTGATTTCAGGGCAGATTTTTTCTGCAGAGCCTGTTCAACTTTTTCCATCGCCATCAGAAAATCCCGGCCACTGCCATCAGCCTTGTCCGCCCAGTCAGCAGTATAAACACCTGGAGCACCTTCCAGGGCGTCCACACACAGACCAGAATCATCTGATAGTGAAACAATTCCAGTAGTCTTTGCCGCAGCCATCGCTTTGGTTAACGCATTGGCCTCAAAAGTATCACCATCTTCAATCGGTTCGGTCAAATTCAATTGCGCAGCAGATTTAGTATTGAAACCAAACGGGGCAATCAGTTCATTTATTTCGCGAACCTTGCCCGCATTGTGGGACGCAACAACTATCGATTTTTTAGCTAGCATCTGTAAACGGTGCATAAGTTTTAAGCCTTATTTTGAATATCGACCAATTGAGAAATGCCTGCTTTTGCCAAATCAAGAAGTTGCCCAAATTCCAATTCGCTAAATGGCTCACCTTCGGCGGTACTTTGAATTTCAACAATTCCACCAGAGCCTGTCATGACAAAGTTAGCATCTGTTTCAGCGGTGGAATCTTCATCATAATCGAGATCAAGAACAGGAATTCCCTGATAAATTCCACAAGAAATAGCTGCCACATTGTCCTTCAATACCCGATCGGAGACCATGCCACGGATTTTCATCCATTCAAGGCATTGTTTGAGTGCAATGAACCCGCCGGTAATAGAAGCTGTACGTGTGCCTCCATCAGCCTGTATGACATCGCAATCTATTGTAATCTGGCGTTCTCCTAATGCTTCCATGTCAATCACTGCCCGCAAAGAGCGTCCAATCAAACGTTGAATTTCCTGAGTTCGGCCGGATTGTTTTCCTGCCGCAGATTCTCGACGCATACGACCACCGGTTGAACGCGGTAACATTCCATACTCTGCGGTGACCCAGCCTTTACCGCCACCACGCAACCACGGTGGAACTCGTTCTTCAAGAGATGCTGTGCATAATACGTGTGTATCTCCGAATTTTATCAGGCAGGAACCTTCTGCATGTTTGGAAAATCCGGTTTCTACACTAACAGCGCGCATTTCATTTTCCTGGCGTGTGGATGGACGCATCAATTTCTTCCTCATATTTCGATCTGATAAAAAAGCGAATTCGTTAAAATTGAGTGGCTTTTAACCCGTGACAGGACGAAGGTCTATACCAAGTTTTCAGTCTGGGCATTTTGACGCTCCTCTTGCCGCTTTCAGCTCAATCGGATAGGAAACGCATGATTAAATACCCTTTTTCTCCCAACGACAGATTTGAAACTTTCCATGACCAAGAATAAGAAACAAAAATTGAAAGCCCGGATACCACGAGGATTTATAGACCGCAGTGCGGCTGATATTCGCGCCACGGACAAAATGATTTCAGAAATTGGTAAGGTTTATCAAAAATATGGATTTGACCCGGTAGAAACGCCGATGTTCGAGTTTACAGATTGTCTGGGAAAATTTCTGCCAGACAGTGACCGCCCCAATGAAGGCGTGTTTTCATTAATTGACGATGATGAACAATGGATGAGCCTTCGCTACGACTTGACAGCGCCTTTAGCGCGTCATGTTGCAGAACAATTTAACGAAATCCAGATGCCCTATCGAACTTATCGTTCAGGCTGGGTATTTCGTAATGAGAAACCCGGACCCGGCCGATTTCGACAATTCATGCAGATGGACGCGGATTCCGTAGGCGCGCCCGGTGTGCAGTCGGACGCGGAAATGTGCATGATGATGGCGGACACGATGGAGGCACTCGGAGTTCCACGTGGTGACTATGTAGTGCGGGTAAACAACCGTAAAGTTCTGGACGGTGTGATGGAGGCAATCGGGTTGGGTGGTGAGGAAAATGCTGCGCAACGCCTCGATGTGATGCGTTCAATCGACAAAATTGACCGTTTTGGTATTGAAGGTGTTCGTGATTTATTGGGCGCAGGCCGTGAAGATGAAAGCGGTGCAAAAACCAAAGGTCTTGGGTTGGATGAAAAATCAATTGGCAATATCTTATCATATATCAGTAGCGGCATCTCTGGAGCCTCGGTTGATTCAATCCAGGCTGAATCAAAGGTTGAAGATGACAATATTTATGAACTGGAAGATACTCAGTATTTCAACAGCAACAAATTGACAATGAATTCACTCAGGCGATCTGAGGTCTCAGATTATGCGGAAGACGGGATTCGTGAACTTGACCAAATATGTGATTTAGTTACGGCTGCAGGTTACGGCACCAATCGTATTCGCATTGACCCATCTGTAGTTCGCGGTCTGGAATATTATACTGGTCCGGTTTACGAGGTTGAACTGACTTTTAAAATCAAGAATGAGAAAGGTCAGGATGTAGTATTTGGCTCGGTTGGCGGCGGAGGCCGCTATGATGGGCTGGTTAAACGTTTCACCGGGCAACCAGTGCCGGCCACTGGGTTTTCAATTGGTGTGTCGCGATTGATGACGGCTTTGAAAAACCTCGGGAAACTTGATTCAACCGATATTTTGGCACCCGTTCTTGTCACCGTCATGGATGGCAACGAAATGGGGAATTATCAGAAAATGGTTCAGGAGTTGCGTAACGCCAATATTCGTTCAGAAATGTACCAGGGCAATTGGAAGAAATTCGGCAATCAACTCAAATATGCAAATCGCCGCAATTGTCCGATCGCGATTATCCAGGGAGAAGATGAGAGAACAACCGGAGAGGTTCAAATCAAGGATCTCATAGAAGGAAAGCGCTTGTCTGAAGAAATTGAAGATAATGTAACCTGGCGAGAAAGTCGCCCGGCGCAGATTAGTGTTCGGAGGGACGAATTAGTTGACGCAGTTCTCAAATTGCTTGCTCAACAGGCTGAAGACAGGGAAAACAAGCCGGAATGAAAAAAATTTGAGATTGACTGTTGATCTGATATAACCCAAAGGTCGCGAACTAGAGCACTTTCAATGAGTAATGAGCTGTTTGATACCCTGTGTTGTTCCACCCAGCTAAACGCTGAGCGCGGCGCGATACTCTTGCATCGGGCAAGCTTTGTAACGAAGCTGATGGGCCTATACCAGGCACCGGGTTTTTTGCATAAACCATTGAAACAATTTGATAGCCTGGCCATTCGAAAGTGCTCTAATGCCCCATATTGCTGAATTGCAGAAGTTTTTTGCTGAGCGAAAATTTTCAATGCCTGAAATCCCGTTGCTTCAACCCGCAGACCCATTTCTCGATACGGTTGGTGAAGACTTGCGCCGCCGGATATTTATGACCCATGACCTTGGTGGAGCAAGCCTCTGTTTGCGCCCTGAATTTACGATTCCTGTCTGTCTGGCGCATCTCAATGGCACAAATGAATATGGTAACTACGCCTATTGTGGAAATGTATTTCGTCAACGTCGTCGGGGACCGGAAGAATTTTATCAGGCAGGGATGGAAATCATTGGAGGTAATCAGGGCGCAGGGACACCTGAAAGCATCAATAGCGATGTCGATTGCGTAGCCAACGCTTTGGATGCTCTAGCACATTGTGGCATGGAGAAAGGTAGCATCATTTTTGGCGATAAGGCTATTTTCGAAGCATTGCTTCTAGCGCTGGAACTACCGGAAGCTTGGAGGTCGCGTCTTGGCCGAGCGTTTGGAGACAGGCAAAAATTTGAAAATGACCTACAACTATTTGCAAGTTCAGAGCATGGTATCAAAAGTAAAGATTCAGAATTGCATCTCGCTCTGGAACATATGAACAGACAGGTGGTTACTGACTGGGTAGTCGACAAGATGGTGCTGGCCAACCTACCGGCGAAAGGAGGTCGTAGCGCGGTAGATATCGCCAAGCGCACGATCACCAAAGCCGATTTGGCAGCCACTCAGCTTGGTGCAGAACAACGTCGTATTTTAACGGCGTTTCTAGACATTGAGGTTCCATTGGCAGATGCCGTGAATGAACTGCGCAACTTCTCAATTTCGATGAATTTGGACATAGACCACGCCATTGATATTTTCGCCCGGCGGGCAGAACAGTTGATTGATAAAACCGGGAGCCAGATTTCCACTTCGTGGCGAGCAAATTTTGGCAGGCCGTTGGATTATTACACCGGTATTGTATTTGAAATTTTTCATGAGGATTCACTAATTCCAACATGTGGGGGTGGTCGTTATGATCACTTAATGAACTTGTTGGGCGCAGAAAATGAAATCCCGGCGATTGGGTTTTCTATATGGATTGACCGTTTAAGAGGAAGCATAAAGTGAATTTGATTATTGCTATTCCATCAAAGGGGCGCCTGAAGGAAAAATCGCTGGAATTATTCGAAAATGCTGGATATCCGATTGTTTTACCAGATGATAATCGCGGGTATCAGGGCAGTATCGCGAACAATTCAGATTTGGAAATAGCTTTTCTTTCCGCATCAGAAATTGCCCGTGAATTGGCCAACGGCAATGTACACATGGGAATTACCGGAGAGGATCTGGCTCGTGAAAATATTGCTGACGCTGAAAACAGATTAGAGTTTGCGGTTGCACTTGGATTTGGTCACGCCGATGTAGTTGTCGCCGTTCCTGAAGCCTGGGTTGATGTGGAAACCATGGCGGATCTTGATGATGTGGCGGCCGGATTCCGAAGCCGATATGGACGACGACTGAGGATTGCTACCAAGTACTGGAGTCTTACGCAAAAATTCTTTTCAGATCATGGCATTGCGGTCTACAGAATTGTCGAAAGTCTTGGTGCAACTGAAGGGGCACCCGCAGCCGGATTGGCTGATGTTATTGTCGATATTACTTCCACCGGCTCAACAATTCGTGCAAACCATTTGAAAATTCTGGAAGATGGAATCATCCTTCGATCCCAGGCAAATCTGATCGCTTCCAAATCGGCGTCATGGGATAACAGGACGGTTAAAATCAGAGCAGGCTTGCTCAAAGCTATCTCCAAAAATGTTTTCGTCTAAGAAGATGTTTTCACAGGTGAAGGCCGGATAAATTTTTTGCGTAGATTTTCCGCTCGTTCCCGACAATGACACCCTTCAATATGGTCATTTACCAGCCCCATTGCCTGCATAAACGCATAAACTGTAGTGGGGCCAACAAATGACCAGCCACGCTTTTTCAAATCCTTGGAAATAGCTGTTGATTGAGGAGAAACAGGATTCTTAATCAGCCAATCCCAGGTTATATGTCCCGGTCTATCATCTGAATCAGGTTCATGGAGCCAAAAGTACGCCGCCAGTGAGCCAAATTCTTCTTGAAGTTCCAAAGCCCTGTTAGCATTATTGATCGTCGATTTAATTTTACCGCGATGGCGGATTATTCCCGCGTCCTGGACCAGTCTTTCGACATCTATTTCTCCCAATCTTGCTACCACAGGAATTTTAAAACCATGAAATGCAGTGCGAAAATTTTCTCTCTTACGAAGAATGGTTAACCAGGAAAGCCCGGCCTGAAAACCTTCCAGGCATATTTTTTCAAACAACCGGGTATCACTGGATACAGGAAAGCCCCATTCATTATCGTGGTAACGGGTATAATCCGCATGGCTGCTCCCCCAGCCACAACGGGCGATATTGTCATTATCAGTGATCAACCCGGATTTACTGGCGTTTTCCATAAATTATTTCCCCAGTTGTCCGATCGCCTCAGCAAGATGCTTGTCTTCTGTGTTGTAGTCTCCAACTGCAACACGAATGCTGTGAGCTGCATGCAATACATCCGATTCATTGAAGCCTCGCTGAGTCTGAAATTTGTAACAGGCTAATTCCAACAATTGACGTAATGGATCACGAAAAATTATTGAATGCATGAACCCGCGATCAATCTCCCCTGAATTTTTGACGCTATGGTCTTTGAGCTCGCTTTTCACCTGCGCAAAAATTGCCGAAGAAACATTGAATACCAAATGGTGCAGATTGCCGGCGTCATTGGGATTGGGTGAATCGTCAACCTTACGGTCTTCGCTGGTGAAAATAGTGATCAACCTACCATCACCGGGACAAAAATATAGATGACTAATATCCTTCGCATCAAGATTGGGCTGTTCGAAAACAAGAGCCATGCCTAATATTCTTCGCCAAAAGTCTATTGAAGTTTGGCGATCAGCCCCGTTTAGCGTAATGTGATGCACACCTTGAGTTTGTATTGGCGTATAATTAGTTGACATCCAAGTTACTCCATTAGCGTTTAATTCAAACCCATGTAAAGCGTTTGACAAACCTGAATCAGCATGTTTTTACAGTGAATTATGTGAGGCAAGATGGTTGCCTTCAAGTAGAATTTCCGGCAAAGAAAGCCAATGTCAAGTTCGCTCACAGGAATTTGCAAATACAGGTTCTCGTGCCAATTGCCAAATATTAAAGGAACTTTTTTTGCCAAGTGCCATGTCCTGCACCTCTGAAAACATCGGGATTGCGAATAATTTAGACTAAATCAAGTATTACTATGGGTTTTGAGTTAAACAGTAAGACATAGAAAGTTGGCAACGTTAACTGACATGAGCAATTCAATAAACACTTCGGCACGAATAATTCGGCCGCTGGCATCAATGTTCAGCATTTTGTTGTGCGGATTTGCAACAAGTTTATTCATTGCATGGTCTAATGTACAAGCCGCAACAAACTACCAAATAATTGACGGTTTTAACAAAACCGTGTTTGGCGCGGAATATTCTCCTTTTGGTATTCAAACAAAATATATTCGCAAATTTCGGGGAACTGTGCGCTTTCACGTAAAAAACAATTCTTCATTAAACCGCGTCAGTCGGGTTCGTTCTTTTATCTTCGGCCTGAATTCTCAAATCAGAGGGTTAAAGACCGAAATTGTCTCCACCAGGGCCCGGGCAAATTTTTCTGTTTATATTGTTGACCGCAAAGACTATGCGTCAACGGTGAAAAAATCCATTTACGGAAATGAACGGGCGAAAGCACCTGGGAAATGTTTCGTTCGTTCAATTTTTACCACTAGTGGCATAGTCCGATCTGATGCAATAATCGTTTCTGATGAGGGAGAAAGCCTTTTTCGACGATGTATGATTGAAGAAATTCTGCAAGGTCTAGGGCCGCTTAATGAGCATACTTCTTTGCATCAAAGTATGTTTAATGATCGTTCAAGACATATCAGCTTTACGAAATTTGATCGCTATATACTGAATATGCTTTACGACCCACGTCTGAAGGTTGGTATGCCCATGAACAAAGTTCAACCTTTGTTGCCCAGGGTCCTGGGGGACATCAGAAAGCGATTCTGATTTTCGGACTCACCTATCGATATTTCAATAAACTATCTTGATAATTTGTTAACCATTAATAAAAACTAACTGTTTTCCATAATACATCAATTTTGAATCAATTTTGATGTGTTCACAATTTTTGCATCGCTTTTGTACCATCATAGAGATGGATAATAAACCGTAACCAAACAGGTTAAACAAATTTGTGCGTTGACGAGAGTAGTGAGTACGTCATGATTAAGAGAAGCCTACACAAGATAATTATATATTCCGCAATCTCCATTTGCTTGATTTTGGGCCCTGCTAGTGCCGGTCAGCGATATGGCACACCTCCACCTATCGTTTTGTCACCGGATATCTCGGCTCCCTGGATGCTGCAACTAAGCGTCTCGACATCCACCAAACGCTCAAAACAAGGTAATCAACGCGTCAGGATTGTCAGTAAGCCAAAACATACCAGGCCAATTTTGCAAATGAGAACAGAACGCAAAGCTGCCCGGCGAACAATCCCGGTTTTCAGTCGATGGGCACAACAAAATAATACATCGCGATACAACACCCCCAAACCCAGACAGGTTGCCTTTCAGAGTGGCACAACTAATCTATCTGTTTCGTCCGCTCCCAACAAACGTAATTCTTCAGAGCAAATGGATCCAAGATTTGAGCCGCAAATTGTATCCTATTCAGCTCAAAAAGCACCGGGTACTGTAATCATTGATACAAACGAGAAATTTTTGTATCTGGTGCTCGATAATGGCCAGGCCCGGCGTTACGGCGTGGGTGTGGGAAAGCCTGGGTTTGAGTGGACGGGCACCCACAAGATTACCCGCAGGGCAGAATGGCCGGATTGGCGACCTCCTTCTGAAATGATCGCACGTGAAAAGAAAAAAGGTCGTGATCTCCCCTCATTTGTTGAAGGAGGCCCTCAAAACCCACTTGGTGCCAGGGCACTATATCTTGGCAGTTCGCTCTACAGAATTCACGGCACCAATCAACCCTGGACGATCGGCCGGGCGGTATCATCGGGTTGTATCCGAATGCGAAATGAAGATGTGATGGACCTTTATGAACGCATAGGTGTGGGTACCAAAGTGATTGTCAGTTAATAACAAGATGATTCGCATTACGAAATCGGGCCAACTTTTTGTTGGCCTTTTCGGATTTCAGGAATACGGACATGTTTGGACAAGCAAACCCAATCCCGGCAAATATGTGCCAAAATTATCACATATTGTTGAGCGTTAGCGTTTTTGTGTTGTTTCGCCTTGTATAAATTCGGTTGAATTTATAAGGTCCAGTCAGGTGACGGACTAATATGTAGCTTGTTTGGCACATTAAAACACAAAACGGGTATCAAAATGTTTAGAAGAATAACAATTGCAACAGTTCTGGTGTTTGGCACCATGATGATTGCCAGTATTGTTTCTGTTCCTCAAGCGGCGGCGGAACGATATTATAATTACGCGACTCGAACCTGGGTTGATTATGATCCGGCAAAACGGATGCGTTATCGCAAACCCCCTCCCAGAAGATATAATCGACGCAGTGTTTCCATTTCAACCCATCAACCGGTTGGAACAATTATCATTGATACAGACAAAAAGTTTCTGTTTTATGTAACCGGAAGAAATCGCGCGACGCGATATGGCGTTGGCGTTGGACGCGAAGGCTTTGGCTGGAATGGCAGCGTGAAAATCAAACGTAAGCAGAAATGGCCGTCTTGGACTCCTCCGCCTGAAATGCGGGCTCGTGAAAGAAAGAAGGGCATCATTCTTCCGGCATCAATGAAAGGTGGCGTGAATAATCCATTGGGTGCGCGCGCGATGTACCTTTACAAAGGTAGTAATGACACCATGTTTCGTATCCATGGGACCAATCAACCCTGGACCATCGGGCTCAATATGTCATCAGGCTGTATCCGGATGATGAACAAGGACGTTGAACACCTTTATTCCAAGGCCAAAGTCGGTACCAAAGTTGTTGTGATCGGACCTGGTAGAAACTCCTCCAGAATTTATAGGCAGGGTTCAAATCCCCTTACTGCGCTTTTTGGTGGATAAAATTTAACCAATTGTCCACAAGCGCCTTATAGATAAACCCGTCAAATTGGCGGGTTTGTTTTATTTTGCCGATAGCTTTCCACCATAAGCCCAATTTAACAATTCAACAGTGTGGTAAATAGGAATAACCATTCCTGTTGAAAGTTGCGTTATGCAGCCGATATTTCCACTGGCAATAATATCAGGATTGACAGACTTGATATTGTGAATTTTTCGCCTTTTCAATTGTTCAGCAATACCCGATTGCATGATATTATAAGTCCCCGCCGAACCACAGCACAAATGCCCCTCTGGTATTTCACTGACCTGAAAACCGGCATTTCTCAACAATTTCCTTGGAAGTTCTATGATTTTCTGACCATGTTGCATCGAGCAGGCGGAATGATAAGCCAAGGTTTTATCATGTTTGTCCTTTATTTTTGGCAACTCCAGAAGCTCCAGGAATTCTGTGATATCTTTGGCAATTTCTGAGATGTTTTTGGCAGTCTTTGCGTATTGTGATGAATTTCGCAACATATGCCCATAGTCTTTGATCGTAGTTCCACATCCAGACACTGTAATAATAATTGCATCCAGCCCGTCACCGTCAATTTCTTTTGTCCACGCTTTGATATTTTGCACCGCAAAATACTCGGCTTTTTCTTCCCGCCCCATATGATGAACAAGTGATCCGCAACAGACTTCATCTCTCAAAACCACAACTTCAACACCAAAACGTGTCAAAAGTTGAACAGTGGCAGAATTGATATCAGGATCAAGTACCCGCTGAGCGCAACCGGAATGTATCGCGACACGATAACGCTTTTTGCCGATTGCAGGAAAAACTCCATATTTACAAAATCGCTTTTTTGGAAGTTTTTTCGGTGCCAGTTTTAACATCGCATGCATTGGTTTCAAAGCTGGCATTGCCGAAAATAGTTTGCCAAAAGGCTTCGAAAGACTGGCTAGATGCAGCGCAAAACGAAATCGATCGGGATAAGGCAAAATAAGTGCCAACACATCGCGAAATACACGATCCAACAGAGGTCTCTTATAGGTCTGTTCAATATGAGCCCGCGCATGATCTACCAAGTGCATGTAATGGACCCCGGATGGGCAGGTTGTCATACAAGACAGGCAGGAAAGGCAACGGTCAATATGTTCGACAGTTTTTTGATCAGCAGGACGACCTTTCTCCAGCATATCTTTAATTAAATAAACCCGCCCGCGCGGAGAATCCAATTCGTCACCTAATAACTGGTAGGTCGGACAGGTTGCCGTGCAGAACCCGCAATGAACGCATTTTCTTAATATTGCCTCACTATGGGATTGGGCTGGATCCAGAAGCTGCTGGATAGTGAAATCTGTCTGCATTCAGATAGCGCTCATTTTGCCGGAATTGAGAATTGAATGTGGATCAAACTGCAGGCGTAAATTTGTGGATATTTTTTCCACAATATCAGATTGTGGATGAAAAGCATTTCCAGTAAAATTCTCTTTTGGAGCCCGTATCAAAGTAGAATGTCCTCCCACCTGATTGACACAGTTGCGAATAATTTTCTCACCACAATTGTCGATAATCGGCGTTAGCAGCCAAACCAGACCACCGCCCCAATCATATAATACCTCTATTTCACGTGATTGACTGATAGCGTTGATGACACCTGGGCTATCGCCGGGTTTTAAAGACAAGCGCCAGACAGCGCCTGGCCTATTGGCAAATGCCTCTATATTGTTGATCTGTTTCCAGCGCTTTTTTGCAATTTCAGAATCTGATTCAATTTCTACTTCACCAAAATGAGATAATGATTCCGCCAATTTCTGGGCGCGGTAATCTACAGACTTTTCAAACCCTTCGAGACGAATCAACGTCATAGACTGATTTTTACCTTTAGGCATGTGGGCTGCCCCAGATAAGTCAAAAGGCGATCCCAATGCTTTACTCATTGCACCAACAGCCTGATTGTCATCCATGTCATACAATATTACTGTTGCTGTTTTTTCTGGCGCGGGAAGGAGTTTAAATGATACCTGAGTAATGATCCCCAGAGTGCCGTAAGACCCGGCGAGAAGTTTAACTAGGTCATAGCCAGTGACATTTTTCATTACTCTGCCACCACTCTTGATAACATCACCATCGCCATTGATAAATCGCACGCCGATTAGTGAATCCCTGCATGATCCGGTCTGGATACGGCGCGGACCTGATATACCGCAGGCAACAACGGCGCCAATTGTTGGTTCACCACTACTGCCCAACAGGTTACGATAATCGGATGGTTCAAATGGCAGATGCTGACCGTTTCCTGACAATTCATCTTCCAATTCTTCCAGTGGCGTACCGGCGTCAGCCACGATAGTCAAAGAAGCAGGTTCATAAAGTACAATTCCATGAAGTTTTGAAGTAGAAACATGCTTACCCGTAACACTGTTTCCAAGGGCCTGTTTGCTTCCACCCCCAACAATACGAAGCTTGGATTTGCTGGCAACTGCCCCACGAACAAATTCAGCGAGTTCAATTTCGCATTCTGGCTCAATAATTTCAGTCATATCAAGCGGCTTTCTGCGAGTTTTTGTTTCGCCTAGAACTGCTGGAACCGATAGGGAAAACTTTTGTAGCATTTAGCAGCCATTTGGGATCAAACACATCTTTGACGCGCATCTGCATTTCCAAATCCTGATCATTGAACTGTATATTCATCAGTTCACGCTTTTCTATTCCCACGCCATGTTCGCCGGTCAAACAGCCACCAACTTCTACACACAATTTCAAAATATCATTGCCAAAATTCTCACATTTTTCCTGATCACCAGGCTTGTTTGCATCGAACAAGATCAATGGGTGAAGGTTACCGTCACCGGCGTGAAATACATTGGCCACTCGCAAACCATATCCTTTCGCCATTTCCTGCATTTGACCAAGAACATTGGGCAGTTGTGAAGTTGGAATTGTTCCATCCATGCACATGTAATCAGCTATTTGCCCCATTGCGCCAAAAGCCGCTTTTCTGCCCTTCCAAATCAAATCTGACTGCAAAGCTGAATCACTCTCGCGCAATACCTGAGGGTTGTGATGGAGTGCAATGCGTTTTATTTTTTTTAACTGATCATCAATTTCACTCTCTGAGCCTTCAACTTCAACAATCAACAATGCTTCGACATCAGTTGGATAACCCGCTTTGGCAAAATTCTCACAGGCAATCACCGCTGGTTTATCCATGAACTCCAAGGCCACCGGCAATAGACCTGCTTTGATTATATCCGCAACACAAGCTCCTGCGACTTCATTCGAATTGAAGCCCATCAAGATTGGGCGGGCGCCTTCCGGCTTACCAAGGATACGCAGGGTGGCTTCTGTAACTATTCCAAACTGGCCTTCCGACCCACAGATAATACCAAGTAAATCGTAACCCGCAGGATCCAGGTGTGGCCCGCCAATATCCACAATGTCGCCTTTCATGGTGACCATGCGAACACCCATTAAATTATTGGTAGTCACGCCATATTTTAGACAATGTGCTCCACCTGAATTCATCGCAATGTTACCCGCAATGGCACATGCCAATTGGCTGGAGGGATCAGGTGCGTAAAAGAAATTATCCGATGAAACCGCTCCCGATACCGACAGATTTGTCATCCCGGACTGAACACGAATGAAGCGGTTCGGTAGATCAATTTCCAAGGTATTGTTTAGACGGGAAACCCCAATGACAACTGAATCGGCGGTCGGCAATGCACCTCCGGCTAAAGATGTTCCAGCACCGCGGGGAACAACAGGTAGATTATTCAAGTGACAGAATTTCAGAATTGCGGCAATTTCTTCGGTAGATCGGGGCAAAACAACCGCAAGAGGCGGGCAGCGATAAGCAACCAAAGCATCGCACTCATAGGCAATGGTTTCGATTGGATCAGTAATCACATTTCCAGATCCAGCTGCTACGGTCAGACCCGCAGTTAAGTACTCCCTGCGATCCAGTATTGAGGAATCGGGGAGTGGCATCTTTATCTGGGACATGTGATAACCTAATAGATTGTTCGATGAAATATGGACACTTTGCCGAGCATGAGATATCAGCAGCATTGGTTAAAAACTTATGTCATATCTCTGGTCTTTTAGAAAGAATCAATGCAAATAAAGATACAATCTGTCATGAGATAATATTTGGCTCCATGAAATAGAATACGATCTCAGCAATCAAATTGGTTACCGCAACAAGGTAAAAAGTACTAAACAATCTTTTGGACTGGAAACTGTTAATGAGTAAGATCGATAAAAAGGGACCCTCAAGCAAAGTTGCCCTGTTCGTAACATGCCTTGTAGATTTGTTTCGTCCGACCGTTGGATTTGCCTCAATTAAACTTTTGGAGGATGCCGGTTGTCAGGTTCATGTCCCGGTTCGTCAGACTTGCTGTGGACAGCCTGCATGGAATTCGGGGAGCCGAAAAGACACGCGTGACATTGCCAAACAGGTCATCACGATATTTGAAAAATATGAATATGTTGTGGCACCATCTGGTTCTTGTGCCGGCATGTTAAAAGTTCATTACCAGGAACTGTTTCGCGATATTCCCGAATGGGATTCGCGAGCAGAACGGTTTGCTTCGAAAGTATTTGAACTTACCAGTTTTCTGACAGAGGTATTGGGAGTTACCAATGTCAAAGCGAAATTAAACTCGAGAGTTACCTACCATGACTCATGTGCTGGTCTTCGTGAACTGAATATATCGGACCAACCCAGAAAATTACTGAAAAGTGTTGATGGACTGAGTTTGCATGAAATGAATGATAGTGAGGCATGTTGTGGTTTTGGGGGTACATTTGCCGTTAAGTATTCTGAAATATCAAACTTTATCGTAACTGAAAAAACCGAGAATATTGAAAGAACCGAACCTGACTTATTGTTGGCAGGTGATTTAGGCTGCTTATTGAATATAGCTGGAAAGCTAAAATATCAGGGTAGCAAAATAGAAGTACGGCACGTGGCTGAAGTCCTGGCTAATATGTGTGAGGGCAAACCAATAGCAGGGAGGGATTGATTGAAAGTCAGTTCATCGAATTTCAAGAGTAATGCCCGGCAAGCACTGGATGATAAACAGTTACAAAGCGCGCTTAATCATGTGCGAAATAATTTCATCAGTAAACGATCCAAGGCTCGCCTTGATTTGCCGGAATTTGATGCCCTGCGCGATAACGCTCGTGCTATCAAAGATCATACATTGGAGCACCTGGATTTTTATCTGGAACACTACGAAAGAAAAGTTGTAGAGAGCGGAGGTAAAGTACATTGGGCTGCGGATGCTGTCGAGGCACGCGGTATCATCATGGATATTTGCCGCAAAACCAATGCCAAGACCGTTACCAAAGGCAAGTCAATGATTTCCGAAGAAATCAGCCTTAACGAATTTCTTGCAGCGAACAGTATTATTCCGGTGGAAACTGATCTGGGTGAGTATATTATTCAGCTGCGTGGTGAAAACCCAAGCCATATTATTGCTCCTGCAGTGCACTTAAATATCGATCAGGTGCGTGATGAATTTCGAAAGGCTCATACCCATTTATCGCCAAACCGACCAATGAATGAGCCGGAAACACTGTTGGGCGAAGCACGGGAGATATTACGCGGAAAATTTCTGACGGCTGAACTGGGTATAACCGGGGCAAATTTCCTTGTTGCGGAAACCGGGAGTTCTTTAATTGTCACCAATGAGGGAAATGGTGATTTAACGCAAATTCTTCCTCGGGTTCATGTGGTGCTTGCATCAATAGACAAAATCGTGCCGACGCTTGAAGATTTGGCGCAAATCACCAGGGTCCTTGCACGGTCTGCAACAGGACAGGAAATTACTGTCTACTCTACCCTGTCAACCGGACCGCGAAGGAAGGAAGACGAAGACGGGCCGGAAGAATACCATGTCGTTTTGCTGGATAACGGCCGATCATCGATGCTGGGAACCGAATTCTCTGAAATGCTTCGGTGCATCAGATGTGGAGCCTGTATGAACCATTGTCCTGTATACCAGGCTGTTGGCGGTCATGCTTATGGATGGGTTTATCCAGGTCCAATGGGCGCTGTATTAACCCCATCGCTGATTGGTGTTGATAAAGCCGGGCATTTACCAAATGCTTCTACATTTTGCGGGAGATGTGAAGCGGTATGTCCGATGCGCATCCCATTGCCCAAAATGATGCGTTCCTGGCGTGAACGCGAATTCGAACAACACCTGGTGCCTCCGGCACATCGTAAAAACCTGGCTTTATGGGCATGGCTGGCCAAACACCGGAGACTGTATCGATTGACGACCGGATTGGCCGCAAGAATTCTGGCAATACGGGGCGGCTTATCCAAACGCATCAATAAATTGCCAATGGCAGAGGGTTGGACCAAGCACCGAATATTGCCGGCACCTGAAGGGGCGACATTTATGAAACTATACAGACGAAGACTAAGGAAAGGCAGATGAGTTCACGCGAGCAAATTCTGAAAAAAATCAAAGGTTCCCTGCGAAAAACACAAACAGTTCACACTTCAGATGAACAAAGAAATCAAGCTGTACTCGCCCGGATCAATCAACATCCGCGTGGCATCATTCCGGCAAGAACATCTCTGTCAAGACAGGATTTGCTGTACCATTTCTGCGAGAAAGTAAAAGCATCAGAGGCGAGCTGCAAAATTGTAGAATCTTATGAAAAAGCCGGTATTGAAATACAAAAATTTCTACGCCAGCATAATCTTCCCCAACTCGTCAGAATAGGAACAGACCAGCGATTAAACAAGCTTGGCTGGGAAAATGAGCCGCCACAATTGCTGATTGGCCCCAGTGATGGTCAAGATCTAGTCTGTGTCAGTCACGCGCAGTATGGTGTTTCGGAAACTGGCACACTGGTAATGACATCGGGTCCGGAAAATCCGACAACGCTCAATTTCCTTCCCGAAACCCATATCATATTGTTAAACAAGAAAAACCTACAGGAAAGTTATGAGGACAGTTGGGCAGCATTACGGCAGCGATATGGAAAAGAAAAACTGCCAAGAACAGTAAATATGATTACTGGTCCCTCTCGTTCTGCTGATATTGAGCAGACATTGATATTGGGGGCCCACGGCCCTTTACGCCTGCATGTAATCGTAATTGACGGAAAATAGGGGCATGATTATTGGTCCAGCGTTACGACTATAGCACTCAACGACTGTATGTTACTTTTGATTTGGGTATCGATGTAGTTGTTTCCATAAATCGATCCCAGGCAAATTACCTTCTAAACGTATTGCGAATGAAGACTGGCTCAAGAATATTGTTATTCAATGGCCGACAGGGAGAGTGGTTGGGGGAAATCGAAGAGAAGGGTAGAAAAAGCTGCGTGGTCCGGCTGTTATCACAGTCGCGAATCCAACCCGAACCTTATAATCTTGTTTACTTGTTTGCACCGTTGAAGAAAGGTCGCCTAGACTACATGGTGCAAAAGGCCGTAGAAATGGGCGCGGGCAGTTTGCAGCCGGTTATCACTCAACATACTCAAATAGCAAAACTCAACCTGGAAAGGTTACGTGCCAATATATTAGAAGCAGCGGAACAATGTGGTATATTAACAATCCCGGAAATACATGATCCGATCGCTCTGTATAAAATCCTCGCTGACTGGGATAAAGATCGTTCTATTATTTATTGCGATGAAGCAGCTGAGAAGATAGACGGGATAGAGATGCTTCAAGGATTATGTAAAAAGAACCTGGCATTGCTTGTTGGGCCTGAGGGCGGGTTTAGCGAAGAAGAGCGCATTACACTCAGACTATTAGATTTTGTCTATCCGATCTCACTTGGACCCCGTATATTGAGAGCCGACACAGCTGCTGTTGCAGCATTTACAATTGTTCAAGCAGTTGCGGGGGATTGGTAAACCGTCCAATGATCTGCAGTAAAATTATGCAGGCCATCTTTTTGCAAAAGGGACATATTTGCAATTGCTGATCTCAGTTTTTCGGCTATAGAATATTCTGATCTAAAATTACTCACCTATGTTACCGGATATTCCATGGCACGCGACACAACTGACAACCGGCCCATTGAAAACAACAATCAACTTGTTGAATGGATTGAAGCTGGATGCAAACCTAAGAATGAGTGGCGAATTGGTACAGAGCATGAAAAATTCGGATTCTATTTGAAATGCAATTCACCAGTACCTTATGAGGGTCCAAAAGGCATTAAGGAGTTACTAAAAAGAGTACAGCAGATTTCCAGCTGGGAAGCGATTGTTGATGATGGCAACATCATCGGTCTGGCAGCACCAGATTCTGGTGGTGCAATTTCACTGGAACCAGGAGGACAATTTGAATTATCCGGTGCACCGCTGATGACCATTCACGAGACCTGTCGTGAATCGAATGCCCATTTGGCGATGTTAAAAGAAATATCAATAGACCTGGGAATTGGGTTTTTGGGGGTTGGGGGAAGTCCTCTATGGACTTTTGATGAAACACCGCGCATGCCGAAAAACCGTTATGATATAATGCGTAATTACATGCCCAAAGTAGGCAGCCAAGGCCACGATATGATGTACCGAACGGCCACTATCCAAGTTAATCTCGACTTCGAAAGCGAAGCTGACATGCGCCGAAAACTGCAAGTTTCGCTTAAACTTCAGTCTATGGCATCGACATTGTTTGCATCTTCACCTTTCACTGAAGGCAAACCAAATGGCTTATTATCCTGGAGAAGTGAAATTTGGAAAGATGTGGATAATCAACGTGGTGGATATCACCCATTTATGTTGAATAATGATTTTGGTTTTGAGCATTACGTCGATTGGGCTTTGGACATTCCAATGTACTTTGTCATTCGCGATGGAAAATATCACGATTGCACCCATGTGACATTTCGGCAATTCATGAATGGAGCATTGAAAGGCGAGGTCGATGATCCCGTTGCTAATATCGGTGATTGGACCAACCATCTTTCCACGCTTTTTCCCGATGTGCGACTGAAGAGATTTCTTGAAATGAGGGGCGCAGATGGGGGACCATGGCGTAGAATTTGTGCATTATCAGCTTTTTGGGTCGGTATATTATACGATGAAGATTCACTGACTGCGGCTGAGGAATACTGCGGTAATTGGACTCCCGAAATGGTAAACCAACTGCGAGATGATGTCCCAAAACTCGGCTTCAACGCCGAAATCAACGACGATAAAATGCTTGTTCATGCTAAAAATGTTCTGAGTATGTCAATCGCTGGCCTCAAAACCCGAGATTATGAGAACGCGTTGGGTGAAAATGAGGCTATTTTTCTTGAGCCGTTACGAGAGTCAATCGCAAGCGGTTTAACCCATGCGGACAAATTATTGCAGCTCTACAATGGTTCATGGCAAGGTGATGTAAGCAAAATATTTGAGGAGTATGCCTATTAGTCTAAACAACGCTATTGATCGTTCACAAAATATGAGATTGCACCCAACTTCCAATCAGTGGACTGAATAGATTTAACAGAGCCAGGATTTGATTACGCCGCAAAACTCACTTTGGCTGAATTGCCACGCTGAGAAATTACTTTGCAGGTGTAACGACTGTTTTCAGGATCAACAAAGAGTGAAAAACTGTCTGGCACTCCCATCCAGCCATCCATTGTCAATACGGCTCCTTGATTGGAAAACTCTCGGACCCTGCAAGGTACTGTGGCCGTCTGATTGTCAAAAAGAATGTAACCCAGTCTCTCTGTACGTGCTGAACGTTTTCGAGGTGCGGAATTCCTTGAATTGGCAACAGAAGTGTTCTTCATTTGTATTTTGAGCCTGTATGGTTGTTATCATAATTTGCGGCCTACCTGTTGAAAGCCTGCTGAATACATCCTAGATTGCTTATGGTTAACACCTGTTTAAGTTGTCAGCAGGAATAGGATTAATTTTAAGAAGCGAAAAATTCCAATATGAAACCACTTGTTGAAATGTTGCTGCAATCACTTGAAGGTGATGGTTTTTCTCAAATCAAACAACAATTTGATCTTGATTCCGAAGATGCTGAAAAAGCTATTGAAGCAGTGTTACCCGCTTTTTCGACCAGTTTAAAACGCAATACGGCCAAGCCGAAGAATCTTGGTGCCTTTCTGCAAACTTTATCTGATGGGCGACATGCCAAATACATCGATGACACCAAATCCGCATTTACTGATGATGGAATACGCGACGGCAACGGTATCCTCAAACATTTGTTTGGATCGAAAAAAGCCAGTCGTGCACTGTCCACTCAAGCTTCCAATGCTAGCGGCGTTGATGAGAATACAATTAAGAAGATGTTGCCGGTAATTGCCTCAATGATAATGGGCGGTGTATTTAAACAGTCCACTGGCCAAACTGAACCCGAAACGCGTACCAATTTAAATAGTTCAAACCCTAGCCAAATCAGTGGAGGAGGTATTCTTGGGGATATATTGGGAGAACTGGTCAAAAATGGATTGGGTGAGGGAAAAAATAATCGGTCACGCAAGGGTACAAAAAAAAGACGTAAGAAGGAAAACCCGTTAGGTGATTTGCTGGAACAAATGATGGGCGGCTCGAAACGCAAATCCAAAAGCAAAAATAGGCGATCATACAGTGAAGACAGCCAAATGGGGCAGATATTTGAGGATATGCTGGGTGGAAAGCGTGGCCGTTATCAGCCTGTTGAAGATACTCCGAAAAAAACGAAACGTAAAAAAACCAAACCTGTTTATGACGATACTAACGATGGATTTGAAGACATTGGACCGGCAGACCAGTATGATCGTAACCGATCAGATGATGAATACACCCGGCAACATCCACCTCGTAAAGAATCCAGCGGTTTGGAAGATCTTTTTGGAGACATGTTTGAGACGGGTCGGGAGGTTGATAATGGCTATCAACGGGGCATTGAATCAATTTTTGACAAATTTATGAAAAGATAGTTTTTCAGTTTTCCGATGCTGTCATTGGTTGAATATCCAGAAAATTGAAGCGTCCTGCATTTGGCGAAGACAATAAAAATGGCTGATAAAAATACCAATGCACTTGAACTCACTGTATCGGAACTCTCCTTCAGCCTGAAAAAAATGGTTGAAGACAATTTCGGCTATGTCCGTGTACGAGGTGAATTGGGGCGGGTATCAAGACCGGCATCAGGGCATATATATCTGGACCTCAAAGATGACAAAGCCGTCCTAAATGGTGTGATCTGGAAGGGTGTTGCATCCCGCTTGAAACATCGTCCTGAAGAAGGCTTGGAGATCATAGCCTGCGGAAAATTAACAACTTTTCCAGGCTCGTCTAAATATCAAATTGTCATTGATAATATTGAACCTGCCGGGGCTGGTGCCTTAATGGCGCTATTGGAAGAGAGAAAGAAAAAACTGACCGCTGAGGGCTTATTCGATGAAAGTCGCAAACAATTATTGCCTTATTTGCCCAACGTCATCGGAGTAGTGACATCGCCAACAGGTTCAGTCGTCCGTGATGTCCTTCACCGCTTGAAAGATCGGTTTCCATTGCATGTAATCGTCTGGCCTGTTCGGGTACAGGGAGAAAACTGCGCTCAGGAAGTATCCAATGCGGTTCGCGGTTTCAATGCGTTTCAGCCGGGTGGGCAATTGCCGCGACCCGATATTATTATTGTAGCACGCGGTGGTGGCAGCATCGAAGACCTTTGGGGGTTTAATGAAGAATTGGTGGTGAGAGCGACCGCGGATTCCCAAATCCCGTTGATTTCTGCTGTAGGACACGAAACAGACTGGACATTGATTGATCTTGCCGCCGATATCCGAGCTCCTACACCGACGGCAGCGGCTGAAATGGCTGTAAGGGTTCACGCAGATTTGGACGCCAGAATCCTCACTTTGGGAGCACGGCTTCAAACGGGTATCCGCAGGGTTCTCGACATGCAGAAGAATCATATGAGAGCTGCAGAACGAGGGCTTTCTACACCGCAAAGTCTGCTGGACATTCCGCGACAGCGATTTGATACGATTACCCTGCGTCTTGGACAGGGATTAGCGATAGCAGCAAATACCAAACGAACCTGCTACGAAAAAATAGCAGCCCGTCTTAGCTTGTACGGATTGTCGAATCAGGTAAAATCGGGATTTGAAAAAACAGAAAATGTCGATCAGCGAATTTCGCGGGCCATCAGGCACTTACTGGATAAAAGCACTTCGGGGCTTGAGCAAGCAGACAGATTATTGGGTTCATTATCCTATGTGAGTGTCCTTCAACGCGGATTTGCAGTGATCATGGATGAAAAAGGGAAGGCAATAACCAGCACTGGGACAATACGAGCTAATTCCTTAGTCAATATCAGAATGAAAGATGGTGAGGTTAAGGCACAAACTCTTGGTTCCAGCACTTCTACTGTCAAAGTTTCAACGACAAAAAGCAAGCCTCCCGCATTGGGTCAGGGTGATTTATTTTAGTGGATTGTTCGAGACAATGAACCCTTGGTCGCGCTAAGGAAACGATTTCACATTCAAATCAATCTCAAAATGCTGCGAAAAACCAAGTAGATACTGAGCATCAGCATACTTGTATAAAATAGTTTTTTAAATAACTCTTCTGATATTTTGTGACGTATTCGTGTGCCTATCATCATACCGACCATAGCAGGCACTATAGCACCGAGTGACAGAACAAATTGCCCGAGACTCAAGAGATTATTACTTTTCATGGATATGGCGACGGTAAGAGTTACTGTCGAAAATGAGATACCCAGCGCCTGCACAAACTGATTGCGAGAGAATCCCAGGCCATTCAGAAAATACATCCCGGGATAAGCCGGAGATCCGGTCATGCCGGCGATAAGCCCCGTAAGGGCACCGAATATCGGTCCTGCGGAATTTTCCCAGGCTGGCGAAATTGCAAATTCTCTACCAGCTAGTCCCAGAATTGCATAAGATCCAATCAGCAGACCAAGAACGGTAATAAGAATGAAGGGGTTTGCGGCAATCAGTAATTTTGTACCAGCCAGAACGGCAATAATCGAGCAAACAAGATATGGCCACAGGCGACGTACCAACGATCTAAGGTATCCTCCGTGAGAAGCCTGCCAAAAATTTGTTGCAAACGCCGGAATCGCAGCAATTGCAATCGCTTCCTGAAGGCCAAAAACCAAGGTCAGCAAACCAACTGAGATCACTGGAAGTCCATTGCCGACTATGCCTTTAACTATTCCAGCTAATATGAAAATGGCAATAACTGAAGCAAATAGGGATAATTCAGACATTATTTAGTCTCGATAATTTACCGCTGACTATATGGAATGATTACCCAATCTGTTCAGGACAAATCCATGAAAGGCTCAAAATGGTACAGTTGGGTGGATTTGAACCACCGGCCTCTGGAGCCACAATCCAGCGCTCTAACCAACTGAGCTACAACTGCATAGCAAAAAAACTCGCAAATGACACATTTAGTTCAATATTGATTATTGAATAGTATATCAACAAATTTAACCGCAGCAATCAGATACTTATAACTTCAAGATTTTGCAAGGCGATCAATGAAAATACTGGCAAAATGTACGATTTTTGTTTAATGGGTACAGAAATTAACCCTGCTGTCAGGATATCAGCGCAATTTCGCATTAAATGTAGACCCAACGACGCTCGCGTATTACTAATAGAAAGTTAATCCCGTTGAACGATACATAGGAATTTTGATATATTCGATGTAAAAGCAGGGCGATTGTACAGGGTTTGAGTAATGAACAACAAAAAAACATCACGTGAATTGAGCCAGATAGGCCATCTGGGCAGCAAAAAATTGCTACAATATATCCTATGCAGGGAAGCTGTGATTATTTATTCTCCAAAACTAAAGAGAATAATATGGACTAATGCATCTGGCGCAAATCTTTTTGGCGGTAAATCAATCAATGAATTTCTGACAGATGACATTCAGCCTGATCATCCATTTCTTGATCAAATCAAAACTGCAGCACGTCAGTTAGGTAAAGAGCGAATTTTTCGCGGATTTCGTGTAGTGAAAGACGGTCATTCCAGATTTCTGCAATGTGAAATTGGCTTTATCAAATTGAAAGAAATGGGCAAACATAATGGTCGAACTAAAGGAATAATAATCACTGCTGCCAACCCGATAATGGAGGATATGTCTGATTATGAGTTCACCAGTCTGGTATTGAACAGTATGGCTGATATCGGTTCTGCCAGGGCCATTTGTGATAAATATGGTCTGGTAATTTCTGCAACAGACAGTTTCGCAGATTTGGAAATTGGTTCCGATACTATGGAAGAACTATGCACTCGGTTAAGCGATAGTTCTAAAAGTTTCCTCAAAGTGTCAGTCCAGGAAAACCAAAATGTATCATTGAATCTTTATGCACTTGCGGGCGAATCTGATCGATTACTGATATTTTCTGAGGATCATCACGCTGAGCTTGAACAACCCACCAAACTGGATGATACCGAAGTATCCGAAATAGGAGGTAGTATTGATCAGGTGGTTGAGATGAAACCTCACAATGAGCCTTCACAGTTGGATGAAGAAAAGAATAAATTGGTAAACGAGGGTTCGAAAAATCAGGCCACCAGAAATATTAACCCGATCATTGCTGATAACCCATTAACATTGATTGCCAATGAAGACCAAACACCTGGGGTGTTGGGTGACGATGAAGTCAATGGACAAAATACCATAGTCAGCGACACTTTTGACCAAGAGGAAACACCAAAACAGGGAAATGAAGGCGAACAAAGCAGCGCCTTGATTCAATCAAACAATGAAACCTCTGAAATTACCAGAGAAGAATTCGGTGATGTGGAGTTTGAAAAATTCCAGGGTGGTTTTGTGTTTTCAGGAGGAGCGGACCCTATTCGTTTCGCCTGGACAACCAATACTGATCAGGAATTTGTATTCGTGTCTGAAGAGCTTGCCAGAGCGGTTGGACCAAATGCTGCAGACATTGTTGGTCGCAAATGGAGCGACGTCGCGACGGTTTTTGGTTTCGACGACAATGGTGAAATTCATTCATTGCTGAAGAATCAGGACACTTGGTCGGGGAAATCAGTCCTCTGGCCTGTGCAGGGTACCGATCTACATGTGCCTGTTGATCTGGCAGCTTTACCAACATTCAGCAATGGCAGGAATTTTGATGGATTTCGAGGTTTTGGAATTGTACGAATGCTTGATACAATCGTGGATCCAGACGAAACGGGATCAGCGTTAGTTGGTATTAACGCGAAGAGATCCAAATTGGATCAAATACCGGAAAATGAAAACCAAATCAGTAATAACAATGATATTCTGGAAGTTGAAAACCACCCGAAAACTCCGACAAATATTGTAAGTCTTGATTTGCGACGGGAAGCAAAACCTGACGAATCTGGCACAAAACTGGTGGATGATGCTGAATTAACGAACAAGGAAAATCGCGCATTTCATGAGATTGGACAAAAACTTCGAGACACTTCCAAATATAACACCCGCCGGTTGTGCAACGATCAAGAAATCCAAAATGGCCAACCGGCAATTGACAGCGGAGAATCCGAGGATCAACAAAAGGTAAAAAAAGCACTTTCCGACTCGGATCAATCTAACAAAAAAAGGCAAAATACTTCAAAGAATGAAGTTTTACATCGCATTGATAATTCCATGTTGTCAGCACTCCCTGTTCCGGTACTGGTCTACCGCGGTAACCAGACTTTATTTGCCAATAATGAATTGTTGGCACTGACCGGATATAGCAGTTTTCAAGAATTAGTTGAGGCTGGCGGAATCGATGCGCTTTTTGGTGCTGACAATTCAGTCGAACTGGTCAATGAAAATGAAGTCATCTTGAATGACAAGGATGGCGGCCAAATGCAAGTAAAAGCTCTGTTGCAGAGCGTGCCCTGGGACAATGAAAGTGCAGTGCTGCTGTCTTTTAGACAACCCAGGCATGAGAAATTGCCAGAAAATGATAGAGTCGCCCTTGATATCATGCGCGTATCAGAGTTGCAGAATATTCTTGATACTGCAACGGATGGAATCATTATTCTGGATCGTAACGGTTTGGTTCAATCAATCAACCAGTCGGCTGAGGCTCTATTTGGGCAAACCGAAGAAGCTGTAGTTAGCCAATCAATAGATGAATTATTTGCCGGTGAAAGTCACAAACGAATCAGTGATTTATTAAAGAGCATGAGAGAAACAAATTCCAAAAGTTTGCTGAACGACGGCTGTGAGGTGATTGGTATTGAAGCCAATGGCGGATTAATTCCACTGTTTATTACAATCGGTAATGTGGGAGCGTCGGAAAATTACTGTGTGATATTGCGCGATATGACACCCTGGAAAAAGACCCGTGAAGAGCTGGTTGAAGCAAAAAAACAGGCTGAAGACTCAAATGAACAGAAGACCGAGTTTCTAGCTCGAATCAGTCATGAAATTCGAACGCCGCTTAACGCGATTATCGGTTTTAGCGATGTTATGATCGAAGAGCGCTTTGGGCCCGTTGATAATGAGCGATACCGAGAGTATCTGCGCGATATAAATCGTTCCGGTATCCATGTTCTGGATTTGATCAATGATCTATTGGATATATCAAAGATTGAAGCCGGTAAAATGGAACTTTCTTTTGAAGCGGTTGATCTCAACCAAATCGTTGGTGAGACGGTGGCCTTGCTGCAGCCGCAGGCTAACGGCAACAGAGTATTAATCCGAACTTCATTATCCAGAGCTGTTCCCAAAGTGGTGGCAGACACTCGTTCAATTCGCCAAATAGTTCTTAATTTGGTGTCTAATGCTATTAAGTTCACAGATGCCAATGGTCAGGTCATTGTCTCAACAGTGTATGAGAGTAATGGTGAAGTGGCGCTTAGAGTGCGAGATACAGGTCACGGTATGAGCGAAGAAGATATTTCAATAGCGCTAAAACCGTTTCGCCAGCTCAACGCTATCAGTGAAACACGTGGACAGGGGACAGGTTTAGGATTGCCATTGACAAAAGCCCTGGTGGAAGCAAATAAGGCCTATTTCGACATAGAAAGTGTACCAGAGGAAGGGACAATTGTCCTCATCCAATTTCCAACGCAGCGGGTTTTAGCAGACTAGTCCGAAATCCCCTGTTGAGGGGCAACAAAAAATGAGTCAAGATTAGCGCTTGATCAACACAGAAACCGTTTGGTGCGGCAATCAGAGCCGACCGAATGACAGACAAAAAGAGCGCGGTTATTGACTAATTTTACATTCATTCATGCAGCTGACATTCATCTTGACAGCCCGCTTTTAGGCCTCTCGGCTTATGAAGGAGCGCCAGTTGAAATGTTGCGTGATGCGCCGAGGGCCGCATTTCGAAATCTGATTGATGAAGCGATTAGCGAACACGTTGATTTTATGGTGATCTCGGGGGACCTTTATGATGGGGACTGGCCTGACTTCAATACCGGGTTATTCTTCGCACAGGAAATGGGTCGTTTGAACAGGGAGGATATCCCGGTTTTTATAGTTCATGGCAATCACGATGCTGAGAGCAAGCTCACCAAAACGCTGCCACTGCCCGATAACGTAACTATATTTTCATCACGTAAAGCAGAAACCCACTATTTAAAATCACTCCATGTGGCGCTCCATGGTCAGAGTTTCCGTACCGCAAAGATTGAGAAAAATCTGGCGGTCGACTACCCTGCAGCCGCAACCAATTATTTCAATATTGGCGTCTTGCATACCGCCGTTGAGGGGTACGCGGCACATGCTCATTATGCACCCTGCTCAATATCTGATCTGGTAGATAAAAGGTACGACTACTGGGCTTTAGGTCATGTCCATGAGCACAAAATACTCAATAGGGAACCTTTGATTACCTTCCCTGGCAACCTTCAAGGCCGCCACATTCGTGAAACCGGGCCGCGTGGTGCCATACTGGTCACAGTTGAAAACGAAAAACCTGATATCAAACGTCTATTCGTTGACACAGTTCGCTGGCATTGGATTGATATTGATGCGGCAGAAGCTAATTCGCTTCAAGACGTCGTCCATTTAACGCGTAACGCGCTGGAAACACTTTTGCGCACGAGTGACAAGGGATTAACGCTGGTGGCTCGCGTTATAATTAACGGAAGAACCCGCACCCACGGTGAGCTTTTCGGCCTTGAACGCCAGTTACGGGAGGAAATTCTTGCTACCGCCAATGCCTTAAGTGATAGCAGGCTTTGGATTGAAAAGGTCATTATTGATACTACTCCTGCGCTGGATCACGCCGCCATTGAAGCTCGTTCAGACGCCATTGCAGACATGCAGGGTTACCTCGATAGAGCGGGAAACAACCACGAACTCCAACGGCGTATTGTTGAAGATTTGATGGAACTGGTTGCTAAGGTCCCTCTAGAATTAATTGATGCTGTACCCGAACTTAAGGCCATCCAGACGGGAAATATCAGCGAACAGTTGAATGCAGTTTCCGTGGACTTGATTGCTCATATGTCTGGCATTGAGAAAATGGGTTAAGCATGCGGTTTAATCAACTCAATCTCATTCGTTACGGTAAATTTTCAAATTTCTCCATCGACCTCCCAGCACCATTCGGGGATAATAAACCGGATTTTCATCTGGTTGTTGGTGCAAACGAGGCTGGAAAATCCACCACGCGTCACGCCATATCCGATTTGTTATTCGGCATCGAGGCCCGCACGCGTTTCGACTTTCTACATGCCAAAAGTGATATGTGTTTGGGTGCGATACTTGAATATGGCGATGACCAGCTTGAATACCAACGGTTGAAACGCAATAAACAACCCCTTCAGAACCCTGATGGCACTTCACTACCAGATGATGCTTTAGCCAAATTCACTGGAAACGCCGATCGAACATCATTCGAACGCGAATTTTGCCTTGACCACAAACGATTGGAAGCCGGCGGTAAGAGCATCCTGAATTCTAAAGATGACGTGGGTCGAATGCTATTTGAAGCATCAGCCGGGGTTGGGGTATTTGGTGATTTGCTTGACAAGCTCGAGGAAGAAGCGGGCACGCTATGGACCAGTCGCCACTCAAAAGATCGGGAGTTTTACAAGGCACACAATGCTTTCAAAGAAGCCCAAAAGGTTCTCAAAGAATCAATAACAAAAACAACAGAATGGAAGAATGCAAACCAAAAAGTAGCCAATGCCCTGGAAGCCCTAAACAAAGCCGGGGAGGAATATCGAGAACTGGAACAAATTCGAACGCAGATTGACCGGGTCCGCCGCGTAGCTCCCCATCTTCAAGCCCGTAAAGTGATAATCGATGAGCGCATCGCATTGGGTGATGTGACACTGCTGCCGGAATCTGCCACCGAAGATTTGGCTACGACAAAGAATGAAATAGCAAGTGCCAACCAGCAGATTATCAAATATCAAGCGTTAATTGCCAAAGCTAGTGAAGATTTGAACTCTTTCTCAGTAGATGAGAACCTGTTGGCCAGCAAAGAAGATATTGATGAATTGAGCGAAGAAAAAAGTCGAATCAAAAATCATCAATCAGATATCGGCAAACGCGAAGCTGAATCTCAAACCTTGAGCGATAATATCCAAGGGCTGGTTCGTGATCTTGGATGGACAAATGCGGATGAACGTTCCCTGGAGGAAGCGTTGCCATCCGCTCTACTGCGCAAAGATATAGAAAGTCTGGCGAATAGCTACAGTGGGCTTTGTCAGGCGGAGATCAATACCAACGAAAACGCCAGGGCAAAACAACACAGCCTTGGCGTTTTGATCAAAGAACGTGATCAACTCCCCGCTACCCAATTCCCATCCAGCATCGCATCATCACTAAATGCTGCGCGGGAACTTGGAAATATCGGAAACAACAAGGCCGATATTGATGCCCGCATTAAACTTGTTCAAGACACATATAATGCCCATGTCGCTAAACTGACCCCATGGGCAGGTTCAATGGAAGAACTTCTCCAACTGGCTGTTCCAGGCGATATTCAGATTGAGGAGTTCAAAAATAGTGACCGAGATATTTTCGCAAAATTGACAACACTTAAGGAACGTCGCGAAGAAGTCAATGGCGCAATCAAAAGCTCTGCACTTGAAGAGAGCCAACTTCAAATGGGTACCAAGCCTGTCACTACAGAAGATATCGAAACTTCCCGCAGGGGCCGTGATCAAATTTGGTCGAATATTCGATCTGGCACAAAAACTTCTGAGAAATATGATGAATTTGAATCTCTAGTCAAAACTAGCGACGAATTGGCCGATAGTCGTTACCGGAACGCTAGCGATGCAAAGGAGTTGGAACACCTTCACAACAATATCGCCAGGTCCGGGCTGGAACGTGACCGGCTTGACGAAAAAATTGTAGATGTCGAAGATCAGCATCGTAAACTTATGGATGAATGGCAACGTGTAATGGACAGGTTGAACCTGACTGGCATGAATATATCGGCATTTTTGTCCTGGTTTGGCAATTATCGTATTGCTGTTGGCGAGGCAGAAAAAATCAAACACGAGCAGGCCCATCTTCAAAAAATACACACTCAAGAGACAATGGCGACAATTGAGCTTCGACAGGCATTGCTGCAACACGATATTTCAGCAGAAACAATATCCACATTTACGCTTCAGCAGCTGATTGAGAGGGCTCAAACTGAGGTGTCGACAGCAGAAAAATTGAACTCTCGCAGAGAACAACTCAATAGTGATATTCTACAAAGCACTCAGAGTTTTGAAAACCTAACTGCCAAGGCGGTTGATGCCAAACAACAGCTTAAGGTCTGGCAGGAGACCTGGTCAGAGAAAATCAGAGCCTGCAAATTGCCCGATAGTATTATTCCAAAGAACGCAATCGAAGCATTGTCGTTGATGAACGAGTTGAAGGAGAAATTGGTAAAAAACCGAGACCTTAAACAATCCCGTATTATGACCATGCAGCGCGATATTGAAAACTTCAGCCGGTGTGCCGAAACCTTGGCGCAAACTGTTGCAAGCGAATTAGTGGGAAGGCCCGCCGAAGAAATTTGTCGGGTGTTGTCCCAACGATTGCGTGAAGCTGATAAAGCAAAGAGCTCGAATGAGAAAGCACTAAATGAAGTCAACGAAAACACTCTGCATCTTGGAAAGGCTCAGAAATTAGTATCTGAAGCCAATTTGCGTCTTACACCTTATATGGATCGTGTGGAAAGCTTGACGATCGAAGATCTTGAAACAGCCATAGAACAATCTGATTACTATCGCATTCTGACCAGCAAAATAGATGAAATTACAACAACCATTAATGAAAACGGCGATGGCCTTTCAATCGAATATCTTGAAACCGAAATTTCTGCAGAAGACCTTTCTACAATTGCAGCCCGCCTTGATGAGGTGAAACAAAAGAGCAATGCTGCCCTGTTAATTCGTGATCATTGCGTCTTGCAAAATAAAGAGGCAGAAATTGAAAGGGACAGGATTAAAGGTCAGGCAAATGCTGCAACGGCTGAGGCGCAACGCCAAGATGCGCTGGCTCAAATGGCTGTTGTGACGCAGAGATTTATCAAGGTTCTAATAGGCGCCCATATGCTTCGCTGGTGTATTGAACGCTACCGAGACGAAAAGCGTGGGCCGTTGCTTGCTCGGGCGAGTAAAATATTTTCGATTTTAACACTGGATTCATTCAGAACTTTGTCGATTGATTTTGATGGTGACATCCCTCAACTCATGGGTTGCCGCCCTGATGGCACCCATGTCGATTTTGATGGCCTGAGTGATGGTACAGCAGATCAACTTTTCTTATCCCTTCGTCTTGCTGCCGTAGAGATGCAACTACAACACACTCAACCTCTACCATTTATCGCAGATGATCTTTTTATCAACTACAGCGATAACCGGGCTGCTCTGGGTTTCAAAGTACTTAGTGACCTAGCGAGAAAATCTCAAGTCATCTACTTTAGCCATCACGGCCATCTGGTTGACATCGCCCGTGAAGCGATAGGCGGAGAAATGAATGTAACTCGGTTAGAGAGTGAGAATAACGGATAGTATCGATTTAGTTGTGAAAATAAGAATTTGCCATTATCTGATAAATGTCGGCGGGTTAAAGCAACCTGCGTTTAGGTAGATTGTCATTGCATCAAATACAATATCAGATTCACATTCAACCAAATGCAATCTCCACAGAGCCAAAGCTGCCAAAATCTGCCTTGATCTCAGAACCACTTATGCAATCTACCGGACGTACAAAAGAGCCTGACAGTATTGTTTGCCCGGCTTTGATAGTTTGATGATATTTTGCCATACGTCTGGCAAGCCAGACAATGCCTTCAACAGGGTCATTTAAAACACCGGCACCTAAACCGGTTTCTTCAACCTCACCATCTCTGAATACAATGACGCCAACCCAACGCGGGTCAAACGCTTCAATATGATGGCGCTCTTCACCCAAAACCAGCCCTGCATTGGCGGCATTATCACTGATTGTGTCGAAAACATTACGAGCCTGGCCAGTATCGGGATCTTTACGGTAAATGCGGGTATCCAGAATTTCAATCGATGGAGCCACGAATTGTGTTGCTGCTAAGACATCGTCTCTGGTGACATGTTCACCAGCAAGGTCTTTCTTCATGATAAAGGCAATTTCTGCCTCTATACGTGGTTGAATAAGGCAATCTTTTGGTACCTGGGATGCGTTGTCAAATTGCATGTGATCGAGCAGAACCCCGCTATCGGGAATATCAATGTTCAGCGCCGACTGCATGGCTTTTGAGGTGAGGCCAATTTTCCAACCAATCTCGCGACTGCCTTCAGCAATCTTGTATTCTACCAGCTTGCCTTGAATAGCATAGGCATCATTCATATCCATATGCGGGAAACGCAGGGAAATCAGACCTGTCTGCTTTCTTGTTTTTTCTGCCACCAGTAAATCTCGGGCAGCAGCTTCAATATCTTCCTGGCTCAGCGTCATTGTTCATCCGCCACACCATTTTGTAATACGCCAATTCCCTCGGCTTCAACCTCAATCACATCGCCAGGTTTCAAAAAAACCGGAGGGTCAAACCTGGCGCCGGCACCTGTTGGTGTACCTGTGACAATGACGTCACCGGGTACCAGCGTGGTAAATGTTGAAATATAAGCAATCTGACGTGCGACAGGAAACAGCATACGTCCGGTACGATCATCCTGGCGCAGGTCACCATTGACCCTTGTTTGCAGGCTAATATTTACAATCTGGGATGGATTTTTGAATGGCACTAAATATGGCCCCATTGAACCGGAGCCATCAAAATTTTTACCCTGGGTGACATTAAATTTTGCGTGGCGAACCCAGTCGCGTAGTGTACCTTCATTGCAAAGAGTTAGTGCCGCAATATGATCTAGCGCATCGTTTTCTTCAATATGCCGCCCGCCAGTACCGATGACAACTGCAATTTCACCCTCATAATCAAGTTGTTCAGATGCTTTTGGCCGGGTTAGTGCTACCTGGTGGCCGACAAAGGAGCGGGCAAAACGAATAAACAAAGACATATTGGGAGGTGCATCTACGCCGTCTTTATATTCAGCATTACGATCAGGAAAATTCACACCGACACAGATGATTTTTTCAGGATCGGGTACAGGAATGTCATAACTAAATTGGCCGTTGGCATGGGTAATTTCCTGATCTTTGGCTATCTGCTCCAATTGGTCCAGCGCTCCGGCTTCAATGACGTTGCGTAGCGTTTCCCACTGAGGAAACTTAGGTGATAGCGCGATCATCCCCATGTCAGTCACGCCGCCATAATATTGATTTCCGTCAACCCGATAAGTGGAAAAATTCATCGTTCAAGCTCCTCTCTGGCAATTTGTGTGATGACATCGAATGCCAGCGAAACGTCTTCTTCTTCAGCGTTGAACTGACCCACTTGAAAACGGATGACAAGTTTCCCGTCAAAGCGCGTTTGGGTGAGATAAATGCGCCCATCATCATTGATTTGATCGACCAGGTGCTGGTTTAATTCATCGAGGTTTTTTCCATCTGCAGGGGTATAACGAAAAGTAAACAAAGATAAAACCGGGTCGGTGACAATATTGAAGTCAGATTCATTACCTAGACGCGTAGCCAGATCATTGGACCAGGCCACATGATTACGGATTCTGGACCTTAAACCCTCAAGGCCATAATAACGGATCAAAAACCAGATCTTTAAAGCCCTGAATCGTCTACCCAGAGGAACAGACCATTCAGAATAGTTGATCAGGCCCTCGTGGTTATGGGTTTTCAGATATTCAGGCTGGATCGCCAAGGTTTTTACCAGGCTATCGGGGTCCCTGATGAAATGCGCAGAGCAGTCAAATTGCGCACCCATCCATTTGTGAGGATTAAAAACAACTGAATCTGCGCCCTCAACACCATTCCACAGCGTTCTGAATTCCGGGCAAATCATTGCTGCCCCGGCCCAGGCAGCATCAATATGGACGTATAAATCATATTTCCTGGCTATGGCGATTACGGCCTCAAGATCATCTGCTGCGCCTGAACCGGTGCTCCCGGTACAGGCGATGATACCAGCGGGTTTCAAACCGGAGGTTAAATCTGATGCAATAGCAACATCAAGTTTCTCTGGGTTCATACCACGCAATTTACCATCAATGGGGATGCGAACCAGATTGTTCTCACCGATACCTGACACCCAAATTGCGCGATCAATTGATGTATGGACTTCGTTTGAACAATACACACGTAACGTTGGATTGACCGACAGGCCTTTTGAATTACCCTGCCAGTTCAATGCGCGTTCCCTCATGGTCAAAACTGCTGCCAGAGTTGCCGAAGACGCTGAATCCTGGATAACGCCGGAAAACCCATCCGGCAACCCAATGGCTTTTTGCAACCATTGAAGCATCCTTGTTTCCATCTCGGTTGCAGCAGGTGATGTCTGCCACAGCATGCATTGGGGTGCGAGAGTGGTCACAAGAAATTCAGCCAGTATCGAAGGTGGGGCTGCATTTGCTGGGAAATAGGCAAAAAAACGCGGATGCTGCCAGTGGGTGATCCCGGGCATCACATTATTTTCAAAATCTGCAAATATTGCCTCCATGCCTTCGCCATTTTCGGGCGGTGATTGGGGCAGGAGATTCAGGATTTCTCCTGGTTTGGTTTGCGAACGAACCGGGCGTTCGCGTAAGGTTTCATGGTAGGCAGCAGCCCATTTTGACAGGCGTTCACCCCACCGGGAAAATTCTTCCCATTTCATCTTTTCATAATCCTTGCTGGCATTCTAAAGGTTTATTGTACTGGAAAAATTACATTAACCTGACCAGTTCCGGAACTGGGAAAATATTCACCAATCACTTCACATTTGGCATCGTAGCTATCCCAACCCAGGGCGCCGAGTAACATCACAGTATCGTGCATTTCTCCCTCCCCACTACATTTTTTTGCATAATCAGGCAGCATTTTAATGAATGTGGGCATCTCCCCTTCCTGCCACAGTTTCAAAACATGAAGATCTACCTGACGATTGAATTCGCTGGATATTGTGAATGTGCCGTTGTTGGCTTCATAGTCATCATTTGCCCAGATTTGGTGACTGAGTGAACCAGAGGCAAGTAACAATACTTTGGCATCACTTTCATCTACCGCTTCGCGAATGGCTTCACCCAGTAAACGGGAGGTTTGATGATTATGAACGGTACACCAGGCTGCAACAGAGACAACTTTGAAGTCAGCCACACTGGACATATAGCGCATAGGCACCAGTGTGCCATATTCCAACTCCAGACTATCAATCTGATGGGAAAGTGTGAAGACATCCTTTGCTATGGCTTTTTCAGCGATCAGATCGCCAAGCGCAGCATTGCCTTGATAATCATATTCCAGACCCTGAATAAATTGCGGGAACTCACTTGACGTGAATACACCTTCGAAATGGTGCTTTGCATTGATATGGTAGCCGGCATTTACGCACCAATGAGTGTCCAGCACGATAATGGTATCTGCGCCCAGCGCTTTGGCGCGCCTTGCAATTTCCTTGTGGCCATCAATTGCCTGTTGCCGTTTTCCAAACAAACGACCTGGCTGCTCTGACATTACCAAGGTTGGCACGTGGGTTATCTTGGCGGCAAGGACAATTTCTCCCATTTTATTCTCCTTCTAAAAATGGTAATTTTCAGCTTTCATTTCGACAATTTTTATCGAATATGACATCAGACCTGGTTAAGCCCTAATTGGGGTATTTTATGCTGACCGATGGCAAATGCGATATGTTTTTGTTCCATATAAAATTCAAACGACCAGTCACCACCATCGCGACCAATACCGCTGGCTTTGACGCCACCAAAAGGTGACGGTAAATGACGGACATTTTCAGAATTTACCCAGATCATCCCGGCTTCCAGTTTTTGAGTAAATCGCATTGCCCTGGTCAGATCATTCGTCCACAAATAACCGGACAGACCATATTCAACATCATTGGCGATAGTCAGTGCCTCATCTTCACTGTTAAATGTAATCGCTGTCAGTACCGGGCCAAATATCTCCTCCTGGGCAATGCGCATGTCGTTAGTGGCTTTGGTAAATAATGTTGGCCGAACATAATAGCCATCCCCTTCCAGTGACACTCCACCGGCAGCAATAGTGGCGCCGTCCTGTTTGGCGATATCAAAATAGCTACACACTTTATCAAAATGCACCTTGTGAATTAATGGACCAATCTCTGTTGAAGGGTCAAGCGGATGACCGACGCGAATATTTTCAACCCTTTTCACAAGGCGAGCCAAAAATTCGTCGGCAATTGATGACTGAACCAGCAAACGTGAAGACGAGGTGCAGCGCTCACCATTTAATGAATAGATCATGAATATCGCCGCATCCAGGGCTCGGTCGAGATCAGCATCATCAAATATGATCACTGGGTTTTTCCCACCCAGTTCAAAATGGACACGTTTCAACGTATCGGCACCCTGACGCATGATCATTGAGCCGGTTTTTGATTCCCCAACAAAGGAAATTGCCTTGATCAACTTGTGTTCAGTCAATGCTTTTCCT
>JAAENI010000893.1 GCA_024224595.1 Hyphomicrobiales bacterium | reverse complement strand
TAGAGTCCTAACACATCTCCAAAATGTATAGATACAATCATCACTGCCGATGCCAAGGCCAGTATTTTTAACATTAATGGTCCGATAAAACGAAACCAGGCAGTATAGGGTATCTTACCGAGAGCCAGAGCTCCCATGGTAATAGCGCTTGTTGGGACGATCATATTGGTGAAGCCATCGCCAAATTGAAAGGCCAGCACTGCTGTTTGTTGTGGAACCTCGGTCAGTGTTGCCAGAGGTGACATAATTGGCATTGTGACAAACGCCTGACCGGATCCTGAAGGGATAAAGAAATTGCATACTGATTGGACTAATAACATACCGATGGCAGAGACATCAGGTGGCATTCCATCGAGCAGATTTGCTACAGACATCACTATGGTATCAATAATCTGACCATCAGTTAGAATGACTTCAATGGTTCTGGCAAATCCTATGATCAGTGCAGGTGCAGCCATTTGTGATGTTCCTTCCAGAAAAGCACGACTGGTTTCTCCGGGTGACAGTCGTGCGATAATGGCTGCAGCCAGACCGATTGCAAAGAAGACGGCATTCAGTTCGGCAATGTACCAATGGTGTTTTGATATGCCGTAGACAAAAATACAAATACCCGAAAGAAAGACAACAAGAATAGCAAGACGCTCCCG
>JAAENI010000892.1 GCA_024224595.1 Hyphomicrobiales bacterium | reverse complement strand
GTCAACCAGACCACGGCGAAAATCATGCCTTGCCAGTAAACGTGAATAAACGGTGAAATGATTCCGTGTAAACAAGAAACGGTCTAGTTGTCCGTTTTAGTTTTTCAAATCAAATTTAGAAAAGAATTTGATTTTGTGCCTCGTGGTTATGTGGTGGGTTTCTTATGGTAGCCAATTCTTATTATTTCGCTTTTGACCAGCTGGAATTGCGCAGCCAAAGCGAGAATGTTTTCCGGTGACACCGGATACAAAAACCAAAAGTTTGATGAATCGAATATACTTTTACCTTATTGTCGGAGCAGTTCCCGTTTGGATTGTTTGGTCGAGTTGGGCAATTACCTCAAATGCAGTTGGAAGCTTGATCGACTCCAATGTGAACAAATCTTTAACTTGGGTATTGGTTGGGTCCACAAGATACGTAGTTTTTGTTTGCATTTGTTTTCATAGCTGCCGAAATATTAGCAAGACTTTCCTGCCATCTCAATTCAAGCCTCAGCATAATATCACCGAGTTCGATAAACATACAAAGACGGGGAGCTAACCCGTAAAAAGTGGATATCAGAACAAAACCGGGTGGCATGCACCCGGTTTTATTCCTTTGTGTATCAACGTTATGACGCGTGCTAATTGAACCTGACGGTTTTGATCAGGTGACATTTGGAATAACGCTTGAATACCATTTTTGTGCGATAGCCGTATTGATAGCCGCTGACAACAATTCTACGTTGTTTGACGCGATGCACTTGTGGGCTGTTCAAACCAAGTCGATAGGCTTTTTTGACTGCTCTGCGCGGTCCGCAAACCTGATGTCGAGGCCTTGGGCTATATTGACCACGATAATGGCTTCGGCGATGTTGGTTTTGTCTATAATGATTACGGTAATTGTTGTGGCGGTAATGAATATTGTTACCACTGTAATGAATGCCGGTTCCATTACCCAAATAGAGATCGATGCCGATATTTCCAGCATTGGCATTTCCAAATGCGCTCAAGCCGATAACGCCGGCGACAATGAGTTTTACGCCTGTTTTGGTGCCATTTTTCAAGAAATTTGAACTAAGTATTTCCATAACATGTTCCTTCACTTATCGTTGGTGTTTAGTTTCAATTTCCGATGGTTGATGATATCGAAGATTAAAACTTACTTGGGCGGGTTGCCGTGTATGTGAAGTTACAACTCTGTTGCTGAACACAGCGCGAACCATGTGTTCATTTGCCGTTCAGGTTGAAAATACTGCCCTCGACCAGGCAGAAATTACAAAAATGCCTTGATAATGAAATTCTTGACCGGATTGTCTGATAGCCGTAAGCGCGCACCACACAGTACCGCACTACCATTGGTAGCAGGTTACACAGGTGGCATATAAGGGAAACGGTCTTTTCTACAATCAAACAGGGCGAAACCAGGTCCCGACCTGTTTGATTTTGATAGCTTCAATTATCTGAGTGTCTACCGATCCCAATTGTGATGGATTTACTCAGCAGCAAACTGCCCCATTGTGTTATCTTCACCGGAGGCTTTCAACGCGGCATCACCGGAAAAATACTCTTTATGGTCATCACCGATATCAGACCCCGCCATGTTCTGGTGTTTGACACAGGCGATTTTCTCGCGAATTTCCTTGCGCTGAACACCGGCTACATAACCCAGCATCCCCTGGTCACCGAAATATTCCTTAGACAGATTATCAGTGGATAGCGCAGCGGTATGGTAAGTTGGCAGCGTTATCAAATGATGGAATATTCCTGCTTCGCGTGAACTGTCTGCCTGGAAGGTGCGAATTTTTTCATCGGCTTCAATCGACAATTCAGTATCATCATAATCAACGCTCATCAGTCTGCCACGATCATAAGCTGAAACATCCCTGCCCTCTTCTGACCAGGCATCATAGACTTGTTGACGGAAATTAAGGGTCCAGTTGAATGAAGGTGAGTTGTTGTATACCAGTTTGGCGTTAGGAATTACCTTGCGCACTTCATTCATCATGCCGCCAATCTGGCCAATATGCGGTTTTTCGGTTTCAATCCATAATAAATCAGCACCGTTTTGCAGTGATGTGATACTATCCAGGATGCAACGGGCTTCACCGGTCCCCGGACGGAATTGAAACAAATTGCTTGTCAGACGTTTTGGGCGAACCATTTTGCCATTCTGGTTGATGACGACATCACCGTTTTGCAATTCATCGAGAGCAATTTCCTCGGCATCAAGAAATGAATTGTACTGGTCGCCAAGATCACCGGGTTCGTGGCTGACGGCAATCTGTTTTGTAAGACCGGCTCCAAGTGAATCCGTGCGGGTTACGACAATACCATCATCAACACCCAGTTCAAGAAAGGCGTAACGGCAGGCACGAATTTTGGCAAGAAAATCTTCATGCGGCACGGTTACCTTGCCGTCCTGATGACCGCACTGTTTTTCATCGGAAACCTGATTCTCGATCTGCAGGGCGCAAGCACCTGCTTCAATCATCTTTTTGGCCAGCAGATAGGTGGCCTCAGCGTTACCAAAACCAGCATCAATATCGGCAATAATCGGCACTACATGGGTTTGATGATTGTCAATTGAAGTTCTTAATTGGGCTTCCCTGATCTGGTCACCGGAAGCTTTTGCCTCATCCAGTTCTTTGAACATGCCGCCCAGCTCACGGGCATCTGCCTGACGCAGGAATGTATATAATTCCTCGATCAATGCGGGAACCGATGTCTTTTCATGCATTGACTGATCGGGCAATGGACCAAATTCGGAACGCAGTGCGGCGACCATCCATCCTGACAGGTAAAGATAACGGCGCTCGGTACTCTGGAAATGTTTCTTGATCGAAATCATTTTTTGCTGGGCAATAAATCCATGCCAGCAACCAAGAGACTGGGTGTATTTGGATGGATCACGATCATAGGCGTCCATGTCCTTGCGCATTATTGCTGCGGTATAACGAGCAATATCAAGACCGGTCCTGAAACGATTTTGCAAACGCATCCGCGCAACATATTCCGGATTGATCGCATCCCATGCGGCTCCGTGTTTTCTTGTCAGATCGGCTATTGTGTCTATTTCACTTGTATAGTTCATGATATTTTCCTCAAGCTACGCCTAAAGTTGTAATTTTTGTCATAATTTGTGAAAGAGTGGGTGTAGAACCGCGTTTCTCGTTCATCTATTGATAATCTGATGGTGGATTTACACACCAGTCGACAGTTTGCACCATAATTTTCAAGGTTTTTGACAATTTTGTGTAAAGTTGTAAATTTGCGCAACCAGTTGTTAGTAATGTTGTCACAATGTTTACAAAATTTTTGGAACTATGGTCAGTTCGCTCTGCGATGCGCAGCTAAAAGCTACCCAAACATGACAAAATCGGTGTTGATGATAATTTAGCTCTGTTCAAGAATAACGAGATGTAAAATTATTTCGTTTGACGGGTGTTCGGCGACAAAAACGCCCCAACTTTCGGGGACTATGTTACCCAGTATATGGCGCTAAACAAGATAATCTGATGTTAATGATAGAGATGGTTTCCAGTCAATTTGAACTAGAATCTACTCTAACTCTTACATATCCCCACAATGATCACTTTTGAATTCTTGAACTGATCCGGTGATCTGCTCATCCTTGAAGGTGAAACTTTCCTGTTTAAGTTGTTCATTTGATTTGAAACGATAGCAGACATTCACCGTTACTGTGTTCTCTTCAATTGAAACGTATCGATAGATGATATTGGCACCTCTGGTAAGACGCTGCCATTCCGCCAGAGCAGAAATAAATTCCTGCTTGGTTTGCTCAACGCCGAGATCCTTGAGGACAATTCTGGCGTTTTCAGCAATAAGTGCTTCAAATTCAGGTCTATTAACACCGCCAAGCGCGGCAAACCAGCGTTCGACCTGTTGCGGTGGTTCAACTACAATTTCAGCAGCATCATCGTTGGCACCCCATGCGGGTGAAAATACCGTCAGGTACGATATCATAACAAAGGCCGATAAATTTATGACTTGTGCGGAAATCATGATCATTTCTCAATCTTGGATCAGCTTGTATATCAACTTTTCTAATCTGCCTTATAGGTCTCAAGTTTAACCGGGTCAAACAGGTATTATCATACAAGTGAGCGCATATTGACCATGGCCATCGGGCGGGAAAGAGAATTGAGATTGCCTTCCAGCGCCAATTCGTCTGCTCCAGCTTTTGCTGTTCGCGCTAATATTTCAAACACACTGGAAATTGTTTGCTGCAAGGCCTTATATCCATCCAGATTGTTGAGCAAGTGAGACAGGAATAAAGCCGCTGTCAGGTCTCCCAATCCGTTTGGTGGATTGGCCAGAGACTTGTGTTCAGCCATCACAGCACTTTTTTTACCTATTAATACGCTGCCAACAGAATTACGCATTAAAGCAGGAACCGAAGTCACCAGAACATTTTCCACCTTCAACTGCCTAGCATGTGCTAACATTTGTTTCTGATTTTGACAGAAGTTCTGACCATTCAACCAACTCAATTCAAACAGATTTGGCGTAGTAATATTGGCCAATGGCAACAGGTGATCGCGTATCGCGGATGCTGTCGTTTCTGCAACATACAATCTGCCTTCTTTTTGGTAACTGGCCAAATGGTGATCACTGATATGATCGCCGAATACTGGATCACACAGATAAATCAATTCCGGGTTATTTTCTTTCAATCGCGCAACCAGGCGCGAAACGGTGATTGCCTGTCTGTCACTGGCCATAAAACCGGTAATAACGGCGGTAATTTCATTGACCCATGGTGCGTTGGCGAGATCATCGCAAAGGTCTGAAAATTCATCTTCGCGAGGTATAATTCTTGTTGCCGCACTGTGGCCGGGATGCCAGGGAAGGGTCACTGTTGGCAAAGCCCATACCGGATGACCAAGCGCCTCCAGCGCAAAGGCAATTGCCCGATTGCCAATTGTGCCTCGTACGACATGACTTGATATGACTAATACAGCTTTTGGATTTGTGGTGGCGCCGGGTGATTGATTCATGCGGATGCGCGTCTATTGGGGAGCTATATAGTTGATGTAAAGCGAAATTGCCAATCCAATGAATGCCAAAATTGCCAACCCACGCGCGATGCGTTTGCCTAATATTTCAATATGATCGTCATGGGGGACTTCTTCACCCAGAAAATGATCTCGCACCTTATTGGCGGTACGGGCCATCGACGAAGTGCCTACTTTTTCAGATTCCCGTTCAACGCGATTTATGATTCTGCGTGATTCACGTGCACTTTCATCTTTAATTTGGTGTTTGCTGGCCTTTTCTTGCGCCACGTAAACCTCACAATCATTTTTGGGAAATCATGATGCTCAGCATAAATCATTCACCTGAATTTGCAATCACGCCAAATGGCGCGTTTACCCGGGTAGTCAATCGCATCTTATTTGATGTTTGCGGTTCACCAAACGCATAAACCCTGCCATAGTTGTCACATTAGAGGGAATAAAGGGCTGGGATATGAGTGAACAAACATTGTCGGCAAGCGGTCAATCGGTCGCCCATGTCAGTAAAAAAGGCATATGGGGCTGGATGTTTTTTGACTGGGCGGCCCAACCCTTTCATACCCTGCTAATCACATTTGTTTTTGCCAGATATTTTGCAGCTGAAGTTGCGCCAGATGCGGCAACGGGTCAGGTTTGGTGGGGGTATATGCTGATAGTTTCCGGGGTAATTATTGCCGTATTATCCCCGGTATTGGGTGCAATTGCTGATGCTACAGGACCGAGAAAGCCCTGGATTGTGGTGTTCACTTTACTCACTGCAATTGGCACCGCCTATTTATGGTTTGCGGTGCCAGGCGGCGGCGGTGTGACATTCTGGGTGCTGGTAGCTTTTGGAATTGGCATGATTGGTATAGAATTTGCGGCAGTGTTCAATAATGCCATCATGCCAGATCTGGTCAGTCGCGAAACCTTGGGTCGATTATCGGGCTCAGCCTGGGCACTTGGATATATCGGCGGTATGGTTGCGTTGATCTTTGTGCTCCTGACAATGGTTGAATCATCGCCAGGCAGTAGCCAAACCATAATTAAAATAACGCCTATTTTTGGCCTTGATCAACATGTTAGAGGTGGTGAGCGAGCCGTTGGTCCTTTGACTGCTGTTTGGCTTGTGATTTTTGTCCTACCATTTTTTCTCTGTACACCCGACTCGGCGAAACCTGAAAAGATAAAAGGTGCTGTCAAACATGGTTTGATTGAACTTGGAGCAACATTGAGGGCATTGCCCAAAAATAAAAGTCTGTTTGCTTATCTGGGTTCTTCGATGTTCTATCGCGATGCGCTGAACGGACTATACGCGTTTGGTGGAATTTATGCTGGCGGTGTCTTGAAATGGGAAACAATTCAGTTGGGATTGTTTGGTATTCTTGCAGGCTTTACAGGTGCCATGGGAGCATGGTTTGGCGGACATATGGATGACAAATTTGGATCCAAAAGAGTGATTACGGTTTCCGTCATTCTGTTGATTATTGTTTGTATGATGATCGTCACCACTGACCGGCAAACCTTTCTTACTTTTTCAATAGTCGATACAGGCGGACCATTCGCTGCTCCTGATATCCTGTTTTATATCTGCGGTGCGATTATTGGCGCTGCTGGTGGCGCTTTACAGGCTGCATCACGTACCTTGATGGTTGATCAGGCTGAGAGAGGCGACATGGTAAAAGCATTCGGGCTTTATGCGTTATCGGGCAAGGCCACATCTTTCATGGCTCCCGCACTGGTCTCATTTTTTACAGGTGTGGTAGGATTATCGATGCTGGGATTATCGCCAAATAGCGCACAACGGCTGGGTATTTCACCACTGATCGGACTGTTTATCATTGGCCTTGTTCTGTTGTTATGGGTAAAACAACACAAACAGGAAGAATAGTGAGTTCGTTAGGGTCTTTAATGCCTGAAGTGACGCATTCCCGTGAAAACCATGGCAATGCCGGCTTCATCGGCTGCAGCAATAACTTCATCATCGCGCATTGATCCACCCGGTTGTATAACGGCAGTTGCCCCTGCTTCAATGGCTGATAACAGACCATCGGCAAAGGGAAAAAAGGCATCGGAAGCAACAACTGAACCTTTGGTCAATGATTGATCAGCCCCCCCTGCACCAGCGGCGTCCACTGCTTTGCGCGCGGCAATTCTTGAGGAATCAACCCTACTCATCTGCCCGGCGCCAATGCCAACCGTAGCACCATCCTTTACATATATTATAGCATTGGATTTTACATGTTTGCAGACACGAAAGGCAAATTTCAAATCCGCCAACTCATCGGCAGTCGGCTGTCTTTTGGTCACCACTTTTAGTTCGAGATCATCGACATTGCCGTTGTCTCGAGATTGAACCAGCAGCCCGCCGGATACGGTTTTGGCAGAAATACCATCGGAGCGAACATCCGCCAGGCCGTCAGTCAGCAACAGGCGAAGGTTCTTCTTTTGAGCGATGATTGCCCGCGCTTCCTCAGTGGCGTCAGGAGCAATAATTACCTCGGTAAATATTTCAACTATTTTGGTAGCAACATCTGCATCAATCACCCGATTCAGCGCGATAATGCCCCCAAATGCGGATACTGTGTCACAAGCCAGTGCCCGGTCATAAGCCTCACTTAACGTTTCTCCCTGGGCGACACCGCAGGGATTGGCATGCTTGATGATGGCAATTGCTGCAGATTTTTCCGGGTCAAATTCGCTAACCAGTTCAAACGCTGCGTCTGTATCGTTGATGTTATTATAAGATAGTTGTTTACCCTGTATTTGCCTGGCTGTTGCCACGCCGGCGCGTTGATCCCCGGATACATAAAAACCTGCTTTTTGGTGAGGATTTTCGCCGTAGCGCATGATTTGTGAAAGTGTGCCGCCCAAGGTGCGGTGTTGTGGAAAATCAATTTCCAGATTGTCAACCAGCCAGTTCGAAATAGCAGCATCATAATGAGCGGTTAAGCCAAACGCCTTAGCCGCCATCTTTTTTCGAAAATCCAACAACGCGCAACCATCGTTGTCGACCAGCATTTGCAGCAATTCCTCATAATCAGCAGGATTTGTGATTACAGTAACATAGGAATGGTTTTTTGAAGCCGCCCGGATCATTGCCGGTCCGCCAATATCAATATTTTCAACGCAATTGGCAAAATCAGCTCCACCTGCCACCGTTTGAGCAAATGGGTAGAGATTGCAAATTAACAGATCGATAGTAGCGATGTCATTTTCATTCATCGCTTGAACATGAGTTTCATCACCACGTATTGCCAGCAATCCGCCATGCACGCCAGGGTGAAGTGTTTTTACCCGACCATCCATGATTTCAGGGAAATGCGTGATCTGTGAAACATCCGTTACCTTTATTCCGGCGTCGGCAATAAACTTTGCAGATCCTCCGGTAGAGATGATTTCGATACCAAGACTGGCAAGCTTGTTGGCTAAATCAATCAGGTTTGTTTTGTCAAAAACAGAAATCAGCGCTCGCTTGATTTTAACGCTGTCAGGTGCGGGGATGTTCTTGGATACAATCGCCATTTCGAACTTTCGCAATATCAATATCTATTGACTGCCCGATAACACTTATACAAACGAATGCCAAACGGCTTTATGCTTCATAAACAGGTTCGTAAATTACTGCAATCGTGTGCCGATGGATTGCTCAAACTTCCAGTTAACAGTGTTGTTTTTTGACAATTCAAGATTGATGACGATTTGAGAAGTGGGTAACGGTCCGCCTGGTTTGGAAAAATAGACACTTTCTTCAAGACCAACTCTGCCAAGATCACAATTGAAAACCCAGCGCTGATTCTCGCTGGCCTGGATAATAATGGCCCCGGTTTCGCTATCAATAGTCGCACTAACACTCGGATGAAGATGGAAACGGATGGCGCATTCATCTTTTTTTAGATGGGTTGGCGGTTTTTCACCCTGAATAAAGAAATGATCTCTGCCATATAGATATGTCCCATCATCTGACAGCTGCAAAACGCGTTCATGCCAAACACCAAACTGACGCAAATAACCATCGTGACGGGCTGCGACCTGCCAATAACCATCCAGCTTTTTACGTTCTGAACTCACTCTACCCGGTCCGGCCAGCACCCTTCTGCCCGAGTCACTGGTGAGAAAGCCGGCATTTTGAAATCGACAAGATGAGGTATTGTTCAAAACAGCTGTTGAGTGGGCAGCAGTAGAGCGTGAAGCCATAATCAATTGCTGATCGTTTATTTGGGGTGCCCCGCAATTGGTTATGAAACAAGTTCTGATTGAAGACATTTCAAAAGATAAGCAACCAGCATGAGCGCGAACCGAGTGCTCTCCCCTGGGTGGTTTACCAACATCCATTATTAATGTTGTCGGCCCACCGGTTAGCCTTTGATATTGTGACTGGGTGGCCTCCTGGGTTGGCTCTCCCATGGCATCGTCATAGCGCAAAACGATGGAAATCAGCTCTCGCTGTGCAGAATTAACACCATTAAATCGGGCAAAACTTCCATCTCGATGCTGATAAAAACGGACAGCGGGCATCATTCGATCGATGCTGGTCAATAATTCCTGGGGTGGTTTGATGCCCAACCAGTCATAAGATTGACGAAGTGGCAGAAGATCGATGAGAATTTCCGGCAATACAGATGGGCAACGCGAAATGTGACCGCCATCGGCAAATATTTGCTGTGACAGGACATTTGCCAGCGCCAAATGTGGGCGCAATGCACTAACGCCTTTTGGTTTGCGATATAGTTTTACACACAAAGCTGCATAGGATAGCGCCAGTCGTACCCGCAATTTTGGCAACCCATCGGGTGCATCATGAACGATGCCGTTCAAATAACGAATATGAGTTCCGATTGAATACAGAAACTGATCATACAGTTTTGCATCTGCCCCATCGACGATGACTACTGAATGACTTAACCAGGAAATCAACCTTTTGGCGGCAATGTCGGGTTGCCATGCAACACTGTCACCAGGCTTTCCACAATTCTTAATCCAGTCTTTAATAAGTGACTGGGCATGCGTACTCAGTATTTTGTTTTTTGCAGAATCCAGATGCCGAAACCAGCGGAATGAGTGAAGTTCCCGACGCCAGTTAAGAGACGCATTTTCCCATTTAGGAGGAAGATTGAAGGGGCTGTTGCCTTTGGTATCAACATGGCGCCCAACAAATGAATAAATACCGTGATAAAATTCCTGCGCCAGTACGGGATCGATCGTTCTCAGGTCCTGGGGAACCATTACTAATTCTGTAGGGCTGGCATGAGTTATCGACGTCCAGATTCTTCCGAGACGAAATTTTCGGGCGCGGCGCAATATGCCCTCCACCACCATTTGTCCATATACTCTGGGCTGATCTATGTTCATCACTGCATTTCACTGATTTCACTAAGTTTTGTCATATAAAGATACGTTTATTAAATGTATCAGTAAAATTTTAACAAAATATCTCATTAAGCCGTTTCTCCTTTGCAAAGAAATATTTGACTGGTTTACTGACGATGTTGCAATATCTTCTCGGTCAATCCGACCGCGCAGCATTTGACACTTGACCAGATGAAATGACTTGGTACTCAAATGCTTCCCTTGAAAAAAACAAGTCTGGATAAATCGCGTTATTAAAAACCCACCCAAAAGAAACCGACAATATTCGATGTTCTTTGCTGGATATCAAATCAAGACGATTCGAACCGCTCTCAACCAAGAGGCATCACAGCTTTTTCATTCTTGCGGCAAAAAACCCATCAAGACCACCCAGTCGTTTTGGATCGAGCGGCATATGATGAGGCAAACAACGCACGGCTCCCTGACCATTAATTATTTCATCCAGCCCGCCAACTTCATTGGATAATACGGGTTGGCACTCAACCTGCCTATTAGTTTCCAAGACTTTGGCGAATACGTTTTCACCCTCCGCTTTGGCAATTGAACAAGTTGCAAAAACAATGGTTCCACCAGGTTTTACCAGTTCTATTGCTTTATTAAGCATCTTTTCCTGTAGTGCGCCAAGAGTGTTTACCTCATCAGCCTTTTTTGACCATATCACATCGGGGTGCCGGCGCATTGTACCGGTTGATGAACATGGTGCATCAAGCAATACATGATCGAATTGTTGAACAGGGTTCCACTCAAGTAAATCAGCACATACAACATCACCTTCAAGTTCAAGGCGATGGAAGTTCTCAACTAGCCGGCTCAATCGCATTTGAGAATTATCAACGCTGGTCACAAAAGCGCCAGCACTTGCCAGTTGGGCACTTTTCCCACCGGGTGCGGCACACAAATCCGCGACCGACATTCCTGATACATCGCCGAGCAGGTTTGCAGGGATTGATGCGGCTGCATTTTGTACCCACCATGCTCCCCGACGATAACCCTCGAGTTTTTGTACCGGCATATTGGTGGTCAGGCGCAGAGAACCGGTGGCCAGACGAACTGCATCGAGCTTTCGCATCCAGCCATCAATGCTGCGGTCTCCTTTTACCGTTACATCAAGGTAGGGTTCCTGCAAAATCATGGCTTCAATCTGAGCCAGGTTCTGTTTGCCAAAATCAGAACGAATCTGTTTGCTCATCCATTGGGGTAACACAGATGCATTCTTGACCGTTTTATCAAGCAGGTCCTGCTTCTCGCGGCCGATACGTCGCAAAACAGCATTAGCAAACCCTTTGAAACGCTGAGTCATTTTGTTGGTCGAAATAGCCGCAACACTCAGATTTACCGCAGCACTATCAGGCAGATCCATAAATAATATCTGGGCTGCAGCGATATGCAAATTATGAGATAAATCGCGCGCGCGCCTGGGTTCCGGACGATCCATTACCTGCTTCATCACAGCCAAAATAGCTCCGCGAAAACGAAGTGCCGTCATTAAGATGGCCCGCACCATGGCACGATCATTGGCAGCCAGTGCACGAAATCGGGCATTGCCAGTGGCGCTATCACACAAAGGTGTCAGTGAATGTCCTTCATCAACTACCAGCCCCAACAACAGAGCTGCAACGCGTCGCGGCTCGTAGCCCGCAAGGGAATTATTTATTTTGGCTGGTAGCTTGGGGTCGGATGGGTTATTCATTACCTAATATTTCTGTTAGTCTCAAGATAGTCTGCATTAGACGACAAACCCAAACCAGGCAAGCGGCATAGTTAGCGCGCACCCAAACCCAACTGATAAAATGACACACACTAACTCAGGCTGCGAAATGGACAATAAAATACCGGATGCGGCGCAACGAGCATTAAAAGAGGCCGAGAAGCGACGTGAACAAGCCGATCGTGATGCACGCGATTTGCCAGTAGAAATCAAAGGTCGCAAAGGCCCGGACCCGGCGCGTTATGGCGACTGGGAAAAAAACGGCATCATCAGCGATTTTTGATCTGATGACACCATTTCCAGACGACCTTACACCTTTCACAGTTTGTTTTGACGATTCTCAATCAATTCATCCACTACGGCTGGATCAGCGAGCGTTGATGTATCGCCAAGGCTTGAAAAATCGTCCTCGGCAATTTTGCGTAAAATGCGGCGCATAATTTTACCGGAACGGGTTTTTGGCAGCCCAGGTGCCCACTGAATCTTATCCGGGGAAGCAATCGGGCCGATCTCTGAGCGAACCTGCGCAACCAGTACTTTCTTCAATTCATCGCTGGATTCAACTCCGGACATCAAAGTGACATAACAATAAATACCCTGACCTTTGATATCATGAGGATAACCGACAACTGCTGCTTCTGATACGGTATCATGGGCCACCAGCGCTGATTCTACTTCTGCCGTTCCCATGCGATGGCCGGAAATATTGATAACGTCATCAACACGACCAGTAATCCAATAATAACCATCTTCATCGCGCCGACACCCGTCACCGGTGAAATACTTACCCTTATAAGTGGAGAAATAGGTTTCCACGAATCGATCGTGATCACCATATAATGTACGCATCTGACCTGGCCAGGAATCGACCAGACATAAATTTCCAGATACTGCGCCTTCAAGCGGTTTCCCATCGGCATCAACCAGTTGGGGTGTTACTCCAGGTAAAGGTTTCGTAGCAGAACCTGGTTTGAGTGCCGTTGCACCGGGCAGCGGTGAGATCATAATTCCTCCGGTCTCGGTCTGCCACCAGGTGTCCACAATGGGACAACGTTTTTCACCAACAATATCATAATACCATTCCCAGGCTTCCGGATTAATCGGTTCGCCAACCGATCCCAGTAATCGAAGAGAACTGCGGGAAGTCGATTCTACAGCGTCCACACCGCCTTGCATCAATGCACGAATAGCAGTTGGAGCAGTGTAAAAGGTATTTACCTGATGCTTGTCACATACTTCCCAAAAACGAGACGTTGTCGGATAATTGGGCACACCTTCAAACATCAGAGTTGTGGCACCGTTGGCTAGTGGACCATAAACAATATAGGAATGTCCGGTGACCCAACCGACATCTGCTGTGCACCAGTAAATATCACCATCGTGATAATCGAAAACATATTGGTGGGTAAAAGATGCCCAGACAAGATAACCACCCGTTGTATGGAGCACGCCCTTGGGTTGCCCCGTGGAGCCTGACGTATAAAGAATGAACAACGGATCTTCCGCATTCATTTCTTCTGGTGTGCAATCACTGGAAGCAGAGGGAACAACATCATGATACCAGATATCCCGGCCATCAACCCAGTCTATATTACCTCTGGTACGCTTCACCACCAATACGTTACGAACCTGCTGACCTTCTCTTGCGGCAATTTTGATGGCTCTGTCGGTATTGTCTTTTAGCGGGATTGGTTTTCCACCCCGAAGACCTTCATCAGCGGTAATGATATAATCAGAGCGACAATCAATAATGCGTCCAGCAAGTGCATCGGGGGAAAAGCCGCCAAAGACGATTGAATGCACAGCGCCAATTCGTGTACAGGCAAGCATGGCATAAGCGGCCTCGACAATCATCGGCATATAAAGTGTGACCCGATCACCTTTCTTGACGCCACTTTCCTTCATCGCGTTTGCCAGCCTGCAAACATGGCCGTGTAATTCACTATAAGTGACTTTTGCATCTTCGGCGGGATCATCACCTTCCCAAATGATTGCCACCTGATCACCGCGTTTTTCCAGATGCCGGTCAATGCAATTGGCACTGACATTCAAAGATCCATCTTCAAACCATTTGATTGAGACATCGGGATAGCTGAAACTGGTATTTTTGACCTTAGAATAAGGTTTGATCCAGTCTACCCTCTTGCCCTCTTCTGCCCAGAACCCCTCAGGATCACTCTGACTTTTATCATACATGGCCTGATATTTGTCATCGTCGATCCAGGCTGTATTTGCCAAGTTTTCGGATACCGGATAAATATGTGTTTCAGCGGTCATTACGAGCCTCCCAATGAATGTCGTGTGGCGATTATCTAATTTCGCAAGCTATTCTCAATTGCTGTTATTCACGGTTTGTGATGATGAGTCCATTGGACATAATGATGATACGTGATTTCATGATTTATCAGGTGCTCAAATGCCAAATCATACCCCTGCATTACAAGTTCTTCAGACTTTTACCATCCATTCCCATCATCCGACAGACTTCCATCCATTCATCTTCCAGAACCGGTTGCACCGACAAACGGGTATTTTTGACCAGTGCCATGTTTTCCAGTTTCGGATTTGATTTGATATCCGACAATGAAACCGGATTGGGAACATCACTTACTGCTCTAATATCAACACACTCCCAGCGCTCGTCATCGATTGTACTATCAGGATGGCTGAGTGCACAAACTTCTGCAATGCCAACCACTTCCAACCCTTCACGAGAATGATAAAAGAACGCCCGGTCACCAATTTTCATTTCGCGCATGTTGTTGCGCGCCTGATAATTGCGAATACCATCCCATTCTTCGCCAATATCACCTTTGGCCTTCTGCTGATCCCATGACCATTTGAACGGTTCGGACTTAAACAGCCAGTATTTCATTTGATATTACACCTGTATATCATTCATTCTCAACTTTTAGGGGTCGTGATAACAATTGTCGCACGGCATCACGGGCTGTAATTGTGTCAGCTAGTATCGCTCCAACGGACTGGATAACGGGCGTATCAATTCCAACATTACGAGCCAGCTTACCGGCAATTTGAGCGGTAAATACGCCCTCCGCAAGTGGCAAACCCGCAACACTATCGCCACGTCCTAAAGTCATACCATAGGAAAAATTACGTGATTGTGGAGATGAGGCAGTCAGCACCAGATCACCAAGGCCTGAAAGGCCAGTGAGTGTATCCGCTTTTGCTCCCATTTTTTCGGCTAATCTGCGCAATTCACCAAATCCACGGGCAATCAGTGCTGCTTCAGCACTGGCACCTAATCTCAATCCCCGGGCTATGCCGACGGCCAGTGCCAAAACATTTTTCAGAGCTCCGCCCAATTCAACACCGACAATATCATCACTACCATAGATACGAAAATAATCTGAGGAAAGCATATGGGCATATTTCATTGCCTGAGCAATATTTTCAAAAGCAAGTGTAACAGCGGTTGGCAGATCACAGGCAACGTCATGCGCAAAACTGGGACCGGACAAAACGCCAATGTTTTCCTGTTTCACCAGACCGCTCAATAAATCCACCGGTGTTTTGCCGGAAATCTGATCGATCCCTTTAGCACAGGTAATAATGACTTGGTCGGGTAATACAATGTCTTTCAACACATCTACTATGGCAGCTATTGTCTGAGCAGGGATCACCAGTAAAATGATGTCGGATCCACCCACTGCCTTGACAAGGTCTGCTTGTGGCTCAATTCCATTGACTAGTTGGATATCATTCAAATAGGCCGAATTGCGTCGATTTTGCCTAATATCGTCCAAAATTTCAGTGTTTCTACCCCAAAGTGTAACCTCATGCTGCGCCTTGACCATTGCACAGGCCAGAGCGGTTCCCCATGCTCCTGCACCCAGAACTGTAATGTTCCTGCTCATGCCTTGACCCCTCTCCTGCCGCCGCCCAATAAACTTGGCGAGGTTTGGTCCAGTGGCCATCGAGATCGGGGGGAAAAATCCATTGAGGATAAATTACCGGCCTCAAAATGTTCCAATCCCGCCCAGGCGATCATCGCGGCATTATCACCACATAATTCCAGGGCCGGTGCGATGAGGTTCCAACTTCTTTCACTACAAAGTGTGCTGATTTTTCCACGCAAGTAATGATTTGCGGCAACCCCTCCGGCGATTACAATATTCTTATCGGCTTGAATATTTTCTGTTTCATAGCGATCCATAGAGCGTCGAAGTCGGTCAACAAGAACAGCACCAACTGCGCTTTGAAATGAAGCACAAATATCATTGGCATCATTTGGATTAAGAGGAGCCAATTCGTGAGCAGTAACTCGCACTGCCGTTTTCAATCCGGAGAATGAAAAATTCAAAGTATCCTTGCCTTTTAGCGGTTGTGGAAAATTGAACCTTTTTTCATCACCCTCCAATGCGGCTCTTTCAACCATCGGGCCACCTGGAAATCCGAGCGATAGCATCTTAGCGGTCTTGTCAAAGGCTTCGCCCAGTGCATCATCAATCGTGCTGGCCCATCGCTGATAATCACCAAGCCCGTTGGCGCATAGTATTTGAGTGTGGCCACCAGAGACCAGCAACAATAAATACGGAAATGAAATATTATCAGTCAACCGGGCGGTTAATGCATGACCTTCCAGATGATTGACGCAGATCAGCGGCAAACCGGTTGATGCGGCCAGCCCTTTGGCTGTCATTAAACCGACCATCAGGCCTCCAATCAAGCCAGGGCCACCCGTCACTGCAATCGCCGTCAGTTCCTTTAGTTGACATCCCGCTTCGTCCAGTGCTTTTTCGATTATATAATCAAGTGCGCTCAAATGAGCACGTGCAGCAATTTCCGGGACAACGCCACCAAATTCCTTGTGGGCATCAATCTGGCTTAATATTATGCTGGACAAGATAACCGGATTGTCATGATCATCACGGCTAACCACTGCTGCAGCCGTTTCATCACAACTTGTTTCAATTCCCAATATTAGATGTCTGCGACCCATTGTTTCCATTTCTTAAAACCTGTATTCAAAAGCATCTATCAGAGGCTACCCAAAAAAGAAATGCGCTACAGCAATGACCGCTAAACAAATACCAGGTACCATCAAAATTGGCACCAGAAACAGCCAGCTTGCGCTGGCTCAAGCCGAAGAGGTGAAACGGCGCCTGAAGAGCGCCCATGGCGACAATACGATAAAAGTTCAGATTGTTGAAATATCAACAAAAGGAGATCGAATCCTGGACCGGGCGCTTTCAGAAATTGGCGGCAAGGGATTGTTTACCGAAGAAATTGAACAACAACTCGTTGCAGGCGATATCGATATTGCCGTTCACTCGACAAAAGATATGCCCACAGACCTGCCTCAGGGCCTGGAATTGTCTTGTTATCTGCCACGCGAAGCAGCGGCAGATGTATTCATTTCAAATAAAGCCTCCAAAATTGAAGAATTACCTGAAGGCGCGGTGATAGGTTCTGCTTCTTTACGCAGACAGGCGTTAATCCGGCGAATACGTCCGGATATTGAAGTCATCACATTCCGCGGCAACGTTCAGACCCGATTGCGTAAACTTGAGGAAGGACAGGTTGATGCAACCCTATTGGCACAAGCGGGACTAAATCGCCTTAATATGCAGGATATCATCACCAGCATCTTACCGGTTAGCAGTTTTCCACCTGCTCCAGGACAAGGTGTGATTTGTATCGAAAGCAGAGAAGGTGATGATGCGATTAAAACTTTGCTGTCTCCACTTAACCACGCAGACACAGTTATTGCTCTTGGCGCTGAGCGCAGTTTTCTGGCGACGCTTGATGGTTCTTGCAGAACACCTCTTGCGGGCTATGCTTATCTCGAAGGTGGACAGTTGCAATTTCATGGCATGATATTAAGTCCGGACGGGCAGAAAATGTTTGAAACAAACCCATCGGGTAATCCCGATGATGCCCGGACAATTGGAGAAGAAGCTGCTTTAGAGTTGCGGCAACAGGCCGGTGAAGCATTCTTCGCCGACTGGAATTAGTCATGACGAAACAACGCAGAATATTGTTGCTTCGTCACCAGAATGCGGCTGAAAAAACAATGACCAACCTCAAATCTTTTGGCTATCACTCAACAATATTACCACTATCCAGAATCAAATTGTCCGCAACTCTCCTGCCATCGGAGCAGTTTTATGGCGTAATCTTGACAAGCCCAATTGCAGCCCAAACATTGCAGAACATGGCGCCTGGGTCAAAACTCAAGAATTTACCCTTATATTGCGTCGGCAAGTATACCGCTGAAAACGCGAAAATTGCTGGATTTACCAAGATCAACGCCGTTGAAAATGATGCCTATTCACTTGCGGGAATCTTGGAAAAGCTTAATCCCGGCCAAAATCTGCTTTATCCCTGCGCGAGGGAGCGTTCATTTGATTTTGCGGCGCATCTGGCCAGATACAGCATCAATTGCGTGAATTGGGAAATTTACAGTAATGAGTTAATCTCACCTGATCAGGAGCAATTAACAAGAGCGCTTGATGCAACAGATACACTGTTTTTGTTCTCGAAACGCACCTCCTCCCATTTTTTTAGGGCGGCCAACCTGGGTGAAAACGTCGAGCCCTATAGTAATAAACGTATCTTTATTGCGATATCCACTCAGGTAGGACGAACTGTCCCTCGCAAATTTCTTGCAAACACTTATATTTCAAATGAGAAAAGCGAATTAGGAATGATTGAGTGTCTTAACGCTATTAAATGAGATAAATAACACAACTTCGCTTCGGAAATATCTGATTGAAGCTTTTGACTTTGAATGCAACAGGAATTATTAGTTCAGAAATCCTGGAATTTTCATAAAAAAATCCGTTTCCTGTGCACCAAATCAGTTATAAAAATTTGACAGACTTGGATAAAACAATTTCTGAAAGTGAAGTTAAACCTACTGAGTACTGTTCACGATGAATGCCGAAAATAAAGCGAACCGACAAGGACCCTGGAAATGGCAACAACTCCACGCCGCAAAAGCAATCGAACAACATCTTCAACGCGCGCAAAAAAACCGACGACTATTGACCTTGATGCGGTGGAAATAAAGGACAATGCAGAATCTGAGAATTCGAAAGTCATCGATGAAGCCGTTGAGAACAAGACCGCTGCTAAAACCACATCCAAATCCGATGAAATCGAAGATACAAAACCTGTAGCATCTAAACCAAAAACAACGCCAAAACAGACCAGTACTGCCTCGGGAACTGCCAAAAAAACACAATCAAGTACTGTCAAAACAAAACCAAGAGCATCAACTGCAAAGGCAGCTGAAAAACCAGAGGTTGGCGTTAATCCCTCAAATACTTCTGACACACAAGACACAACTAAAAAGAAAACTGACAGTTCGGGGGTTGGCTTTGGCGGTTTAGTTGCAGCAGGATTAATTGGTAGCGCGATCACCCTGGGTGGCGCCGGTTATTTACAATATGCCGGATATTTGTCTTTGATAACGAATAACGAGGACAGTAGCGGTGAGCAGGAACCCGTTTCAATGCCGGATCTGGCACCGCTACAGGCCAAAATTGCTGAATTGCAACTAAAATTGGATAACCAACCCGTTCGCGAAAACCCCGTAATTGACCTATCCCCAATAGAAACGCGATTGGCAAATGTGGAAGATAGCCTGATAAAGTCATTGAACGCACTCGCCTCAGCTGAAACCGCAATGGCTAACTTAAGTACGAATTCAAATTCGGATGCTAATTTGCAGCTGGCACAGGAAATGGCAAAGATAAAAACCGATTTGAATAAGCTCAGATCATCGGGCCAGCAACTGGCGATCAAACTGGCTGCGCTTCCTGATTCAAGCGCTAACAACCTGCTTATCAGCGATATTGTGACACCGCTGCTATCTCCGCTGGCCAAAGCAGAAGACAAAAACAAACAAGAAATCAACGAATTGAAAAATAGTATCAACGCGATATCCGGTCGCATTGATAAAGAGTTAATTTCGCGTATCGAACAAATTGACACAAAATTGAAAAATGCAGCAACCGGCGAACGTTTGGCGAAAAGTGTAGCAATCAACGCTTTGAAATCGGCACTGGATAGCGGCAAACCATATGCTGCTGCCTTGGCATCGCTTGAAACCCTGGCCGGCACATTGGAACCATTGGAACAATTGCGACCCAAGGCCTCTTCTGGCATCCCTACATCAAAAACATTATTAAATGAGTTTCATGAAATGCATAGTAAACTTTTGCTTGCTGCGAGTAATGGCGGCAATGCCGGATTGAGTGATCGGGTGATGTTTTCAATCAAGTCACTTGTGACAATCACATCGAATGAACCCTTATCTGGCGATACGCCCGAAGCGATCATCTCGCGTATCGATGCGGGTTTGAAATCCGGCAATTTGAGACAGGCTCTCGCTGAGTGGAATTCATTGCCTGAGCAGGCTCGATCGATTTCACAATTCTGGGCTGACAAAATAAAACACAGAAACAGTGCAGATCAACAGATGTTGAAATTGATGAATTCCATTCAATCTCCTTCAACTTCCGGATAATTGATGCAAGACGATGTGTTAGTCTGGTATAACTAACTCAAATGACGCAGACTATATGTAAAGAAAGCAGTTAAAATGACACGCCTGATTGTGTATCTAGTTATTATTCTCGCCATGGGATTTGGATTTTCGTGGATTGCTGACAACCCGGGAGTGGTGACACTAAACTGGCAGGGAAAAGACATTCGCACATCATTGATGGTCACTGTCGTAGCACTGGTTGCTATCGTTGCCATCATTCTATTTGTCTGGGGGATTTTTCGCGGGATCATCGGCTTGCCCTTTGTCATTTCACGCTTCTTGACCAACCGTCGGCATGACAGAGGTTATACAGCCCTTTCAAAGGGTTTGATTGCAGCCAGCACTGGTGACAAAGCGCTTGCTCGTCGTCTAACCAAGGAAAGTACCAAGTTACTCAAAAATGAACCACTGGTTGATCTGCTGGACGCGCAAACCGCGTTACTTGAAGGAAACAGGGATACAGCGCGTGCCAAGTTTCAGGCAATGCTTGAGAATGAAGAAACCAAACTGCTGGGCCTGCGCGGATTATATCTGGAAGCAGAACGTGAAGGTGCGCGTGAAGCCTCGCGTCAATATGCTGATGAAGCTTCCGCTCTTTCCCCTTCCCTTGCCTGGGCCGGACATGCCAAACTACGCAATTTGTCAATGGATGGTGACTGGGAAGGTGCATTGCAAACGCTTGAATCAAACCGCGCCGCGGGTCTGATTGAAAAAGAACCTGCGATAAGACAAAGAGCAGTATTATTAACCGCAAGAGCAATGGTTGAAGAAGCCGCTAATCCTGCTCTTGCAATCAAGCTTGCAAGTGAAGCGCATCGTTTGGCGCCAGGTCTGGTTGCTGGGGCTGTGATCGGCGCCAGCGCCTGTATTCGCAACAACAAATTGCGTAAAGCTTCCAAAATGCTGGAAGCAACCTGGAAACTGTCACCCCACCCGGAATTGGCCGACACATACGTGCATATGCGCATCGGCGATTCTGCTGGAGACCGACTGAAGCGTGCACAGACGTTAGCGAAAATAGGATCAAGTAATCCAGTTGGAGGGTTGGCCATCGCCGAGGCATCGATTGAGGCGAAAGACTGGAAAAGTGCTCGTGATGCCATGCAATCCGTTATCAAAGAAAACCTTACAGAGCGCGCTTGTCTTGTCATGGCTGACATCGAAGAAGGTGAACATGGCGATGCGGGCCGCATGCGAGAATGGCTTTCAAAAGCAGTACGCGCACCACGCGATGCGGTCTGGACCGCAGAGGGTTATACCAGCAAAGTCTGGTTACCTGTTTCACCTATAACAGGGGACATTGATGTATTTGAATGGAAAGTTCCGGTGGAGCAGTTACAGGCTTCTCATGAAACCATCGATATTGGTGATCTTGCCGAACCTCTAAAAGTCTTGCCAGTAGAAAAGGTAGAGGAAGTGAAGGAAATTGCGAGGCAAGAACATGCAGAAGTGATTGAACCTGCGATAAACCCAGAGGCAGACCAGCCTGAAGATGTCAAATCAGAACTTGGCGTTGAAGAGGATGAATTAGTGGATGTCAGTCCTGCTGGCAATGAGGCAAGTATTGAACTGGAAGAAGTTGAAAAACCAGATCCGGAAAATTCCACCATAGAAACCAAACCATTGGAAGACCAGCCGACAACCACCGTTTTCCCGCTGGAAAGGCGCCCTGATGATCCTGGCATCGACCCTGGCGAAGAAGCAGGAGAGGCAGTCAAAGGCTATAAAATTCACTGATGGCTGGCAACCAAGGTGGAGATTACACTTATAATTGAGCGCTCTGCACAGTATGGTTACGTTTATTATTCCATCTATTTTGAATTGCGCTGTTGCCCGACTGTAATCGTATTATCGAGATAGGGAAGATAATATGAGAGGCGTTGCCACCCGCACTTATGGAACTGCAGAAACACTGCGTTTTCAGTAAGCGCTGCACCTGAAACCAACAAAAATCAATTCCTGATCAAAGTTCACACCTGTTCGACCAATCCAATTGACTGGAAAATATTGCGCTGCGATCATAAAATTATTTCAGGAAGCAAACCACCATCGTATCTGCTCTAGCAGTCTGTCGGACTTGCACAATCACTGTTAACAAAACTGGATATTGGTCCGATTTTTCG
>JAAENI010000891.1 GCA_024224595.1 Hyphomicrobiales bacterium | reverse complement strand
GTTAACAAAACTGGATATTGGTCCGATTTTTCGCTCATTTTCGTTAAATATTCCCGATATTCGCCTCAAATGATCGAAATATCGACCTCAATTCCAGTTCTGTTCTCAATAATTGCTCAAGTCCGACAGCCTGCTAGACCGTGTAATGAAGACACGGTCTAGTGGCAGATTCGATTCTTGTGGGGGATCCTGTCTCCGGTTTCTCATAAAGGAAAACAAGGAAGCAATGTTGTCTGACCCGTTGAAGCCACCAACACTAACTGGAAAGGTGTCGACAGCAAAATCGGGATGGTTCCAATTTTGTTGGTCATCGACTAAATCCTGTCCGAATGGCATTAAATCCATCGACAAACACCTGGAAGCACGACTAATAAGGCAGCAGGCTTGGAAAATGCAATCCGGGATCGTCTTAATGGAAACCCGCATTTCCAATTGCCTCAATTTATGATTCCGGCAATATTGATCCGCTTTCCTCTGTTTCAGAACCAGGCACAGCTTGCGGTTCTCGCCAATACAAGGGTCTGGCTTGCAACTGGTGTGACTGATATGCGGCGCGGTTTCAATACGCTGGTGGCACAGGTTGAAAAAATTGAACGTTTGCTGGTTCTGAGCGTGGCGGCAAAGCATGGCAGTCGCCTTCACCCTGATCGAAACCGCCAAACTTAATGGCGTCGATCCCCAGGCGTGACTCACTGATGTCCTCAGCCGTATTGCAGATCACAAGGTCAACAGTATTGACGAACTGCGGCCATGGAATTAGGTTGTGGATGAGTGATCACATCGGCGCTCGCTTTTAATCAGGGGATGTTGATGGAGTCTGTAATCAATGTAGCAATACCAGCGGTCACGACGTTTTTTGCGATCATTGGTCCGCTGGATGTTGCTGTCCTGTTCGCAGCTCTTGCAACAAACCAGACCGCCAAACAACAACGCTCAATGGCTATCCGTGGAACACTGATTGGGACTGTAATACTGGTTTCTTTTGCTCTGATCGGTGAGACAATATTGACCGGTCTTGGCATATCACTGGCCGCGCTCAGGGCCGCTGGTGGTATATTGTTATTGCTCATGGGTATAGATATGGTTTTTGCCCGCTCTTCAGGAGGCCTCTCGACGACTGACGACGAAGAACAGGAAGCGATATTAAAAACAGATATCTCCGTGTTTCCACTAGCAATGCCACTAATAGCAGGACCAGGTGCAATGGGTGCAGCAATTTTACTGATGGCTGACCAGGCAGAAAACACTACCGGGCAGGCTGTGGTAATTGGGTCGTTGCTGGCAGTTTTGCTATTTACCCTTGTGTCATTGCTGCTGGCGGGCAATATACAAAATTTGCTTGGCGTGACCGGTATGCATGTTATCACAAGAGTCATGGGCGTATTACTGTGTGCACTGGCGGTGCAATTTATATTCGATGGTGTCAGTAGTAGTAGTTTGTTCGGGTCTTGAAGTCTGTTTTGGAGTTTTCGCTTGAGGGCACTCTCTTTTGTCCCGATCAAGACGGAGCAGCAAGCGGCAGACTGAACAGTCCCGGGTTTACCGGAGAGTAAAACTCTCACAGGATGGACCCTATGACACAGAAGAAATACACACCGACCTGCACGGCTGCCGCCAATCGTGGTGTTGCGACACCCGCAAACTGGAATGTTGGGGACGATGTTGTTATTTCGATGACTGTGAATGATGCTGACGCCAAGATCAAATTCGGTGAATTTGAAACTATGTCGCCGTATTTGCGGATGACCAAATTAGAAGGCTAAATCAATATTAGGGCACTTCCGGTTTATTCTGAATCATTTGATGCTTCAAATCAGTATATTCGGCCAGGCGCGGACCGTAGCGCGATGCAGCGTATCGGGCAAGGTTCGTAACGATGCAGACAAGCTGATCTGGCGCATCCCCAAAGCCAGGGAGGTCAATTTTTGACGCTCGCTGGACTTTGTCGGGATTTCTTTGTTGTCAGGGAGACCAGGGCAGGAATCCCGTCTCGCCAGCAAACGCGAAAAATCGGACCAATATCCAGTTTTGTTAACAGTGATTGTGCAAGTCCGACAGACTGCTAGTCCCGGTTTGCCGGGGCTGATTTCAGGATTTGTTCCAATAACGAGATTTCAGGATCAGATTGATTGCCTGGAGTTATTGCCTGGTTTGCAGACATTGTCATCCAGCCAAGAGATGAAATTGGTCGTAATTTCATGTCGATTGAGCTCATTTAAACTTTCGTGACGGGTATCGGGAAGGATATTCAGGCTAACATTTTGAAGCCCCGCGTGCTCCAGTCTTTTGGCCAGTCTGGCCACCGCTTTCCCCCTGGCACTACACGGGTCATCACCACCCCCCTGCAGGTGGAAAGGCAATTGCTTTGGCAGGGCACTGAGATTTTTGTCATCGGCGCCGAAATTGATCGCAGCCAAGACATCCAGCCACATGCCGATTGAAACCGGAAAACCACATAGCGGGTCTGCAACGTATTTATCAACTTCTGCTTCATCACGTGAAAGCCAGTCAAATGCGGTACGGTTTGGTGCGAATTTTTTATTCCAGTCCTCAAAGGTCATTTTTTGAGCCAATTGACTTGGAACATCCGATCCCTTGAACATGCGTTCAATGTTTAGCAATAATTTGAAGACAACGCTGAGTAAACCGGTATCAAATCCGGAGTTCCACAATGCAACAGCGGCTATCGTTTGAGGGTACTGTAAGCAATAATTGAACCCCAATATGGTACCCATTGAGTGTCCGAATAACACAACAGGCAGGTTTGGATATTGTTCTGAAACAAGATGATTGATGTGCCGGATATCATCGAGCGCTGTTTGCAATCCATTTTTTTCAGCAAATACTCCCAATGGTGCATCACTGGCCTTCGTCTTCCCGTGACCGCGATGATCGTGGACGACTACATGATAACCGGCATTTGATAATTGCGTTGCAAATCGCTGATATCTCGCACCATGTTCTGCCATGCCGTGGTTGATTTGAATAACACCTTTTGCTTTGTCAGATTTTGTGGAAGCTATCATCTGATAAACGAAGAGTTCTGCACCTCCAGAAGCATTTGATATGGATGTTTGGAAATTTGAAGACATCAAAACCGGAAGTGTCCTGTTAGGTGTTAAGTCGCTGCAATTGTTATCAGATGATCAATTTCATTTCTGGTTAGCTCCAGCGCTTCTCCAATTTCGTGGATGCGTGCCATTTCAGCGCCATCTGTTCTTCCATCGGCAACCATCACCAGATAGCAACTCTGGATAATCATTCGTTTCATTGCCGGGTTGATCATTTTGCGGTCCGCCGTCAGCGTCTCGACCATATTGTCCTTTTCATCAAAGTCCGAAAGGATATTTTTTATTTCGTCCGTTGAGATGGTGATACCGAGCATTCGTTCGTGGATATCTGCTATTGTCATCACTTCTCTTGGATCGATACTGCCATCAGCAGCTGCCATTTCTCCCATGGATTTAATCAGGATTCTAATTTCTGCATGGGCATAATCAGCATTATTGTTTGGCCTCAGTTCCATGAAAGTTCTGGCCTTTTGTGCAATGCCCGCCAATATGGATACGAGGCCACCAATAATAGCTACCCATGCAAAAGCTGCCCAGGCATTATTTTGGGAAGAATATCCGGTAAAAAACAAAACTGCACCAGTAATGACCAATAGAATGCCGGAGGCGATTAAAAAATTACCGCGCATTTCAAATTCTTCCCCATTTGTTGTTGAAGTGATTGTTACACCGCTTCGTATATTTCCAAATTAAACGCTTTCAGCTGCCAAACTGTTTCACTACTCACACAGGATAGACATGCCGCAAAGATTAGCCTAAAAGCCAGCAATCTGTTCATCCCAGAATTCAGCAATCCTAGCACAAAGTAAAGTTAAGAAACCATGGCCCGTCAATTTATCTATCATATGTCCGGTTTATCCAAATCCTATGGAAATAAGAAAGTACTGGAAGATGTTCACCTTTCTTTTTATCCGGATGCAAAAATTGGCATTTTAGGTCCCAATGGTGCGGGTAAATCTACGGTATTGCGGATCATGGCCGGGCTGGATAATGAATTTACCGGTGAAGCATGGTTGGCGAAGGGTGCTACCTGCGGATATCTGCCTCAGGAACCCCAGCTTGATGAAACTAAAACCGTGATGGAAAATGTCATGGAGGGGGTATCAGAAAAGCAGGCGATTCTTGACCGCTATAATGAATTGATGATGAATTATAGCGATGAGACGGCGGATGAGGGAGCGCGGCTGCAGGACGAAATAGATGCACAAAACCTCTGGGATCTCGAATCTCAGGTTGAGATGGCGATGGAGGCACTCAGATGTCCGCTTGGTGATAGTGCTGTGGATAATCTCTCGGGTGGTGAACGTCGCCGGGTTGCGTTGTGCAAATTACTGCTGTCGCAACCAGATTTATTACTGCTTGATGAACCGACCAACCATCTTGACGCGGAAACGATTGCCTGGCTGGAAAAACACCTGCGTGAATATCCGGGTTCTGTGCTGATGATTACCCACGACCGTTATTTTCTTGATAATGTTACCGGGTGGATATTGGAACTCGATCGCGGTCGCGGCATTCCTTATGAAGGCAATTATACTGCCTATCTTGATGCCAAATCGAAGCGGTTAAAACAGGAAGGTCGCGAAGATGCCTCCCGTCAGCGGGCAATCAATAGTGAACAAGGCTGGATCGCTTCATCACCAAAAGCGCGGCAGGCTAAATCCAAAGCACGGATCAGGGCCTATGATGAACTGGTGAAGGCGGCAGCTGATCGATCACCGCAAAATGCACAAATTATTATTCCGGTCGGTGAGCGTTTGGGCCAGGTGGTGATTGAAGCTGAGAACCTGTCAAAGGGTTATGGCGAACAATTGTTGATTGATGATCTGACATTCAAATTACCACCGGGTGGCATTGTCGGGGTAATTGGTCCCAATGGTGCTGGTAAGACTACTTTGTTTCGCATGATTACGGGTCAGGAACAACCAGACAAGGGCCAGATTGTCATCGGTGATACTGTTGATATGGGTTATGTGGATCAAAGCCGCGATGCACTAAGTGCCGACAAAACCGTTTACGAAGAGATTTCGGAAGGTAACGAGATTATCAAACTGGGCGCTCACGAAATGAACAGCCGGGCCTATTGCTCGACTTTCAATTTCAAGGGTGGCGATCAACAACAAAAAGTTGGAACCTTATCGGGGGGACAGAGAAATCGCGTACATCTGGCAAAAATGCTGAAATCGGGTTCCAATGTTTTGCTGCTTGATGAACCGACCAACGATCTTGATACCGAAACCCTGGGCGCTTTGGAAGAAGCACTGGAAAATTTTGCCGGCTGTGCAGTTATCATCTCTCACGACCGCATGTTCCTTGACCGGCTGGCAACTCATATACTGGCTTTTGAGGGAGACAGCCATGTAGAGTGGTTTGAAGGCAATTTTGAAGACTACGAACAGGATAAAATCAGGCGACTTGGACCAGAAAGTGTCAATCCCAAGCGGGTGACTTACAAAAGACTGACACGGTAAATTATTGAGTTAACGTAATCAAAATATCAGAAAATGAAATATCTCTGCGAATAAAAGGCTCGGCAAAATGAAACTGCACAAGTTTAAATTTACTGGAAATGCCAAAGAATATTTTGGTATCTGGATTGTAAATCTGTTTTTGTCGATTATCACTTTGGGGATTTATACTGCATGGGCGAAAGTCCGCAGGGTGCGGTATTTTTATGGTCATACTTTCATCGATGGCCATAATCTTGAATATCACGCCAAACCAAAATCAATTCTGATTGGGCGCATCATTGTTCTTGGCATTTTGATTATCATGAATTTTCTTGTGAGTATTACGCCGTTGGCTGGTGTATTGGTAATTCCCTATCTTCTGGCGCTCCCCTGGGTGATCAATCAGGCTATGCGGTTTAATGCGCGCGTTACGAGTTACAGAAATGTGCGTTTCAATTTTAAGGGAACCTATTGGCAGGCATTGAAAATATTTTTTCTGATTCCGCTGGGGGCAATTCTTGGTTTTGGTCTGGTGATTGCAGTTCTTGAAAGTCTTTTTGGGGAGAGTCTTAAATCATTAAGTGGGCTTCAAGCCGTCATATCCATTATCATTTACCTAATCGTTCTCCTGGTCAGTGCAGCCTTGTTTGTATCATATATGTCGAAGCTAACCTCCAACTACATTGGTAACAACCTGAGTTTTGGCAGTGCTGATTTTCGTACGGATGCCAAGTTGAAACCACTGGTTGCAAATTATGCATTCTCGTTATTGTTTTTTGTAGTCATCGTTGCTGTGTTTGCATTGGCTGGATTTATTGCAGGTTCGATGTTTGAAATAACCAAATTATTAGAATCAACACAACTGGGAAATACCATACCTATTGGTAATGAAGCTTATGTCAGTGCGATATTTGGCGCATTTATTGCGATCTATATTGGTATGTTTTTGGGATTTCTGTTCTATAATGCAGGAGTGAGAAATATTGCCTATCGGGCCACCCTGCTTGATGGACAACACCAACTACAATCCAGCATCTCCCAATTACAATATGTTTGGATAATGGTCAGTAACCTGTTTGTTACTGTCTTCACTATCGGTTTAATGCGGCCCTGGGCTGCGATCAGGACCTGGCGCTATCTGGCTGATAATACTGCTTTGCTGGCGAAAAATGATCTTGGCAACATCGTTGATGAAAGCACGCCGGAAGGTGCTGCAGCCAGTGCAGAATTTCTTGACATAGAAGGCTTCGACTTCGGGTTATAGACTATGCTTGGAAACACGATACAAGGACGGTTTTACCAGGCAGGATCAACTGCTGTTCAGGATGCAAAGTTGCATAAGAATGGAGATATCTGGCAACTTGTTCTTGGAACCGAAAGTAAACTTCTAACCGTTGAGATTGAATCCGTCAGTGACCGTTTAGCAGGCATTGCTCATAAGATAATTCTGAAAGACATCGGTGTATTTGAAAGCTCCGATAATGATGGCATTGATGCAATGCTGGAAACGGAGAATAGTTTTTTCAGCCGATTAACACGGGTTGAGTCATCTTTACCCCTGGTCTTTGTTTTTGCAGTGCTCAGTGTTGTCATTCTCGTCTCTCTCTATCGTTTTGGTATACCGGCGCTGGCGAACGGTGCAGCAAAAGTTACGCCTTCCAGCGTATTGACCCTGATGGATGCCTCCTCAATGCAAGTTGTGGACAGGGTGTTTTTTTCAAAGTCAGAATTGCCTGAAAAACGCCGTGATGAAATAAGGGTGCTTTTTGACGAATTGATCGAACAATCTGGACCGCAGAAACTTCCATTCCGATTGTTGTTTCGTGATGGTGGCGAACTTGGTGCGAATGCGATTGCGCTGCCGGGTGGAACGGTGATTATCACTGATCAGCTGATCAAACTATCCAAATCTGATGATGAGATATCCGGTGTATTGGGTCATGAAATAGGTCATGGGGAATTGCGGCACTCTTTGCGCCAAATATACCGTGTATTGGGAATTGGATTTATGATTTCAGTGATTGGCGGAGATTCAGGGCAGCTGGTGGAAGATGTGGTGGCGCAAGCGGTAGCACTTGGTAATTTATCCTATACTAGAAATTTTGAGATTGAGTCTGATCATCGTAGTGCTGAATTGATGGTCGGGATGGGACGCGATCCCTTTGCTTTTATTGAATTATTAAAGCGGATGAAAAAGGAAAAAGATGATAAAAACGACAAAAAAGAAACCAACTGGTATTCCACCCATCCCAGTACATTTGATCGCATGGCCAATGTAAAGAAATTTGTTGATTCACTCAGTCCCAGATAGTTAGGCTTTTAGCGCCAGGCCTAAATCTTGCTCGATCTTTGAATCCGGCGAATGAAATATCACCAGTCTGGCGGTTGCCACTGGGGCAGGTCCGGAAATTCGCAGCCCAGATCGCGGGCAACAGTCAGGCCGGTGCCAACGGCGTCCTCGTGAAAGCCGTAGCCTCGCCATGAACCAGCATACCAGATGCGGTCTTTGCCCTGGAGGGTTAACAGGTCTTTTTGAGCGTGACTGATTTTTTGTTGAAAAGCACGTGAGACCAGTCGTATTCCTTTATCACCGTTCCCGGTGCTGGTTCATGATGGGGAGAGATCGTCAGGAAAACCGGATCTGTTCGATCTGCTTTATGCAGGCTGTTCAAGTAGTAATTGACTGTCATATGCTGACCGCCGTTAGCACGTTCAGTCTTGTAGTGGCAATTCCAACTTGCCCATGAGCCCTTGCGTCCAGGCATCAATGTCGGATCGCGGTGGCAAATGGACCGATTGCTGACGAACTGAAAAGTTTTCAGGCACTTTTTTTCTGCAGGTGTCGGATTGGCAAGAGGTTCGAGTGCATTGTTGGCGTGACAGGCAAAGACTACTTGATCATATGGCCTGGTCTGCCCCCATGCTGCAACCATTCCAGCGGCGCCACCACCAATAACTGCCATTTTCTCCAACGTACCCTACTACCCAACACAAACAACAAAACAAATAAACGGAAATTCCGCGGAAAATACAGTGTCCACCCCTAGCAGTCTGTCGGACTTGCACAATCACTGTTAACAAAACTGGATATTGGTCCGATATTTCGTTCATTTTCGTTAAATATTCTCGATATTCGCCTCAAATGATCGAAATATCGACCTCAATTCCAGTTCTGTTCTCAATAATTGCTCAAGTCCGACAGCCTGCTAGCATCCAGACCGCACAGGACGTAATAGTACTCGGTTTCAAAACCCAATTGGTTTTGGAAACAAATTATTCAGACCAGTGATCAAAACTCTTCACATTACTACGCTGCTTTTATTACGCTGCCTTCTTCAAACCATAATAACTCTCTGCGTGCCACACTGATGGTACACTCCTGACAGTACCTTGTCAGGAGGTAATTGATTTGGTGTTTCGAATCTGGGATTTGAGATGCAGAATGTGTGATGTTGAAGGTTGCTGGTCAGCTTGATGAAATACCCCAAGTCTGGCGGCAGGAGAAAATGTCAATTTTGATATTCGTTGACGGGTTTTTGAATTGATGAAATCTAACCCTCCTGTATTTTAACATGGCATTGTCGCCGCAAATGAAGGAATCCAAAATGATATACCACGAACGAACACTCGATACCGACGCCGCGCCTGGAGCTGTATGGGCGGTGCTTGGTCGCTTCATGCACATTGACGAGTTTGCACCGCTCGTAAAGTCAGGGGATGCTCTTACAGATGGCAAGAACAGGACTGGATCGAAAAGACGCTGCAATTTTGACGACGGCACCTCGTGGTGGAAGAAGTGATTGAGTGGGTGGATAATCGCAGCTATCGCGTGCGATTATCGGAACTGACAGCTATGCCACTACATGAAGCGCAAGCTGAACTAGCAGTCGAGCCGATAGATAGCGGGCGGTCGAGAGTAACATGGGGCATGGATTATCAGGTGAAATTCGGTCTCTTTGGATGGTTATCGGGCCAACCATGATGAAAATAGTGATGGGCAGGATCCTGGACGGCAATCTCAAAGGACTTGCCGACAAGGTTCAGTCAAACCAGGTCGCAACTGCATCAGCGGATTAAAATAAGATATGGAATTAACGACTTTGGCTGACAGATACTGGTGTATCTGCCAATCAAAGGAGGGTTTTTGATGAATAGGCAAGCTTTAAGTGACATTGCGCGAATCCGTATCTGATAGTATTACATTTGACAACGGATAGGTTGAAGTGAAAAGCACAAATCTTACAATCGCTACTTTGTTGCTTGGCGCAGCACTTGTATTGACCGGTCTTGGTTTGTTTCAAACTGTGATGCCGTTACGCGCAGGTCTGGAGAATTTTTCCGCCTCAACTGTGGGTTATATGGGCACAGCCTACTTCTCGGGATTCATTGTTGGTTGCCTGTTGGGGCCGGGATTGGTGAAGGCGGTTGGTCACATTCGCTCGTTTACTGGGTTTGCAGCATTGCTGGCGGCCTTGATATTGGTGTTTCCGATGAAGCCAGATGCCTATCTGTGGATTATGCTTCGGTTCCTTTGCGGGATCTGTTTGGCGACGGTCTTTTTGGTCATAGAAAGCTGGCTCAACGAGCAAGCAGGAGACAGCATGCGCGGGCGGGTGCTGTCAATCTACATCATCATGGCAAATATGGCGACAATGACTGGGCAAATGATGGTCAATTTGGCTGACATCGCTGGTCAGGCCCTTTTTGCCCTTGTGGCTATCCTGGTGTGCCTTTCCGTTGTGCCCCTGGCACTTACCCCAACCAGTGAGCCAACGCCGATCCCAACAGCAAGGCTCGAACTCAGAGGTCTGCTGTCCATAACTCCGGTTGGAACTGTCGGTTGCTTTCTTGTGGGTTTGGTGGAGGGGGCTTTTTGGACCCTGGGGCCAGTATTTGGGCAGTTGCGCGACATGAATATCTATGAAGTTACCTTGCTTATGGCGGCATTTGTTCTTGGCGGGACGCTGTCTCAATGGCCACTGGGTCGTCTGTCCGATCGTGTTGATCGCCGTATGGTCATCTTTCCTGCGGCACTGGGCACGGTGGTCACTGGATTGCTGATTGCATTTTGGCCAATTTCAGGATTGTGGTCTACCCTGGCAGTTGCCACCCTTCATGGTGCCCTGATGGTGCCTCTTTATGCCCTTTGTCTTGCCCATGCCAATGATAGTGTTCCCACAGAAAAACTGGTGCAGGTGAGCGGCGGCCTGTTGCTAATTTACTCAGTTGGTGCAGCCATCGGTCCGCTCATCGCAGCACCTCTTATGGATAAGGCTGGTTCAGGTGGTCTGTTCATTTTTATCTCAGCAACACTCGTTTTATTCGCGGCGTTTACTTTTTACCGCCTAATTTGGAGCCCAACTGTCGAGCGTACCCAACCGAGTCCCTTCTTTCCGATTCCCAAGACATCACAGTCTGTCTATGAGTTGGAAATAGATGAAGAATACAGCGAATCGCAGAGTTGATTCTCAACTGGTAATTTAGATACTCAGCTCGCAGGCGAGGGCAACCCGCTGCGCATTCCAATTATCATTTGTGTTGAAAATGGCTCGATTGAGTTATCGGATTAGACCGTTTCTTGTTTACACGGAAGCATTTGATGGACCAAGCCAGTTCACTCGGCAAGGCGCAAAACGCAGTGCGATC
>JAAENI010000890.1 GCA_024224595.1 Hyphomicrobiales bacterium | reverse complement strand
TCAACAAATTTGATCAAATTATAGCTGTTTCGACTTAATGGCTGATAATTCCTCAAGTATTATCTGTCGTCCCTGAAGAATATCATTACAAACAGCATCACGTGCACTTTGAAAATCCTTCACGCGCAATGCCTGCATTGCTTTTTTGTGCTGGTCACTCAACCCGGGAGTGCCATATCGGCCACAAACTACCCGCAGACTGGGCCCAAGTTGCAACCACAGTGTTTCAACCATCGGCAATATGATCTCGGATTCACGCATTTTGTAGAGTTCATGATGGAAATGAAAATTGTATTTTAAATAATTATAGGTATCACCCTCCGCTATGGCGGCATCCAATTGATCATCAATCGCCTGTAATTTTCTCAACTTTTGATCTGTGACAAGACTGACTGCCCGTGCAACAAGTTCTCCTTCCAGACTGAGACGTGCTGTAAATATCTCCTCAAGACGGGACTGGGTCATGGCAGGAACTGAAATCCTGCGATTACCATGAAACTCCAACGCTTGAACGGCAATCAATTGGCGCACAGATTCCCGGATTGGCGTTAAACTCACTTGCATCTCATCAGCGATACCCTGCAGCGTCACCGCTTTACCAGGCTTAAATTCTCCATAAAGGACCTTTTCCCTAAGTCGCTGATAAATCATCTCATGAGCAGGCTTTCCCACCGGCTTCTTAAGGTTGACCCGGGAGACACTGTTATCTTTATTAACTTGAGCCACGCTCCGATTTTCCATTATTGACTCCGACAATTATGGATGATATTTGATCAAATTAAATAAAGCCAGCAAAAAGCGGTGCAATTTAGCAATACATAGGCCAAGGGAGAGATTAATGAAACGCAAATTCTCACGGATGATGACCAGCCGTCGCAAATTTCTTGCTGGTACTGGCGCAGTTGCAGCCGGTCTGACATTTGCCCCATATAAATCATTTTCGGCCGAAGAAAAGAAAATCAACTTTTATAATCAACATTACCAAAAGTGACACCCCTGAAAATACTCCAGTTGGCAAAGGTTATATTAAATCCAGCGGGCGTATTGCTGATTGGGCTTACTATGGCGATTGCTCGCCTATGATAATCGCAGGTGAAGCCAATCAGCGCCTTGGCGTTGTCTTTCAAAACTCAAGCCGCGACGTTGTTGATGCACTTGATATTCGCGATGATGTTGATTTGTCTTGGCTTGCACAAGATATGTTGGTGTTAAATGACTGATCAAAACAATTCCATAATTGCTGAGTTTCTTTCCAAAAATCCAGATATTGAACGCATTGAAGCGATTTTTCCAACTATTAATGGAATTTATCGAGGCAAATGGATTCCCGCCGGTGACTTTGCCAAACTGACAAATGGCACATTGCGTCTTCCCGTTTCTACTTATGCTCTAGACAGCTGGGGAATTGATGTAGAAGCCAGCGGACTGGGAATTGCCAATGGTGATCCAGATGGTATCGGCGAAGCTGTAGCCCGAACCCTGTCACGTGTTTCCTGGTCGCTCGCCCCCACCGCGCAAATCATCATGACAATGACCATGCGTGATGAAAAAAATAGCCCCTGCCCCTATGACCCACGGCAACAATTGGCGTTGATGTACGAACGATTTAAAAAAAGGCGTTTAACACCGGTCCTTGCAACCGAACTTGAATTCTATCTGATCAAAACCACTGACCAAAACAACCCGCGTGCCGAGCCTTATCAGGAAATTACCACCGGCAATCTCAATCATCTGGATCAAATGCTTGAATTTGAACCGGTATTGAATGAGATCCGCCTCGCCTGTGACACACAAAATGTAGCTGCTGACGTGATGATTGCCGAAGCTGGCATGTGCCAGTTCGAGATCAACTTCAAACACTTGGACGATCCGCTTCGCGCCGGTGATCAGGCCATGTTATTTAAAAGAATTGTCAAAGGTTGCGCCATCAGACATGGCATGGAAGCGACTTTTATGGCCAAGCCATTTGGAGAAGATCTTGGCAGCGGATTGCACGTCCATGTCAGCGTGCTGGATGAAAATGGCGGCAATATATTCGATCAGAGTAATCATTCATCAACGCCCAGCGATAATTTGCGCCATGCCACCGGTGGTCTGTTGGATACAATGGCCGAATTGCAGGCAATATTTGCGCCAAACCAGAACTCGTACCGCCGATTACAATCAGGTTCATTCGCTCCCGATGAAATAAACTGGGGCTATGACCATCGTGCAGCAGCAATACGTTTACCCGAGATTAATGGCCCCGCTTCCAGGTTGGAACATCGCATTTGCGGTGCAGATGCAAATCCTTATTTGACATTAACAGCAATTCTCGGCGGCATTTTACATGGCCTGGACAACCAAATTGAGCCAGGTGAACCGCTCACCAGTAAAAACTATCAAGCCTCTGGTCATCTTGCACGAGATTGGGCTGGGTCAGTGGAAAAATTCAAAAATTCCCAAACAGCCAAATTGATTTTTGGTGAAGATTTCCATCATGTCTATGTAAATCTAAGAAATCATGAAATCAGCGAAATGGCGAAGAAAGTCAGCGACGTGGAATATGCTGTTTATCTTCAAGGCGCATGAATTTTTGTAGTTCAATAGTCTTTTGCATGGTGGAATGTCGAATACTATTCCATCCAAAGATCGGCATCTTGACACCAAATCACACACAAGCACGTTATCCGCACCCGTGTGTGAATTTGTTGATCCAGTAAATCATCGCATATGTGCGATTATTATAGGGATTAACCAGCATAGAGTTTTCCGATTGATCGAGCCTGGCTAGACCGCTTCTTGTTTACACGGAATCATTTGAGGCGAATATCGGGAATATTTAACGAAAATGAGCGAAAAATCGGACCAATATCCAGTTTTGTTAACAGTGATTGTGCAAGTCCGACAGACTGCTAGAGTAGTTATTGTGTTTTCGTGATTTCTGTCGATGGGATGGAAATTGAGGCGTCGGCAAATTTTTTCATCCAACTGAAGGGATTGAGCATGTTGGCTGCCGTATTGGTAGTCTCAGCGCCATAGCCTTCAGCGACCTTGGAAGTTAGTTTTTTGTAAGCCTCTGGATCAATCATCTGCAGATAGGCTTTTGGGTTCAAACCATGCATATAGGCACCAGGCTGCATCCAATAACTGAAGGTTTTTGGATCACTCACGACTTCCAACAACGGTTGATAGGTGTCAGTATCCATATAGGAGAGCCAGGTTTTGGGTTGCATGAACTTTACGTAATAACCTGGAGTCATGAATTTGGCATAAAACTGTGGGTTGGTGACCGTCATATGGAACTTGGAATGGGTTTGAGGGCTAATAACCGTTGCCCAGCTTTTTGGATCAGTCGGATCAAAATCAACCATATCCCCGGGTTTCACATGACCCGCACCATCGTGCCATTTTGAGGAATCGAAGACACCCATAATAGATGATGTCGCGTCATTTAACAGTTTGGATCCTGTTACTTCGGATACCAATTGTTTAGCGTTCGCAACAGTAATATTTTGTGCGCTCGCGATCGGGACAGAGCCGATCAGTGTAAATGCTGCTACTGCAATCTTCAATATATTGGTTTTCATCGCTAATATCCTCTGTCAATGAAATGAATTTTCTATTCTCGAATTCCGCGTAATTTCACAATTATTATATTCAAATAATCGAATATGTATATAGAAAATCAATTTTCAAAAATGTTTTGACGTTAATTCCATTTTCTAACCATCAAACCAATAAGTTAGCACTGTAGTAAGCAAGTAAAATTATCAACCAGAACCAGTATCCGATAATCCAAAGGCAACAATATCGGCTCAAGTTTGATTCTGGTTAAAACAGTATACCAGCGTATTTCCGGCTTAGATCGAACAATATTCTATTGTCAAATCAGTTCATTCTGATTGGCGCAAACCTCAGCGCGACCTGGTTTTGGGGCAACATTCATAGCGATGCAGACAAACAGATTTGACCCACATGATACTCTGTTTTTAGGCGCACGGATAGATTCATGCAGTTCTTATGAAAATGAAACACTGCAAATTACATGCCTCGCCAGCAGGCAAAAAAATGGGTCAAACGAACCAATATAAGCCCAAAACAAACTGGCTCAACGGGTGAGAATGACTTGTGGTCGATATTTGATTTTCGAGCGTTGACCCGGTTCCAGATGCCTGTTCAATCGGCGGTTGACCAGAGAAAAAACCATAATAATCGATAACGTGAGCAAGATAAAATAACCGGCAACAATCGGATATGAAACAAATGGATTGAATGTTTTTTCTGCCAGGTAATTAGCGTAATAAAGAGCATCTCCCTTTTGTCGCCAGGCTGGAAAAGATGACAAAAACACCAGAGTTGTTGCATGAAACAAAAAAATCGCTTCATTGGTGTATGAGGGCCAGGCCAGCCGCAATAGCGTTGGCCAGATAATGCGCCTGAAGCGGGCAAATCCGCTCATGCCATAGGCATCTGCGGCTTCAAGGTCACCTTTGGGCACCGCTTTCAAGGCACCATGAAATATTTCTGCAGAATAAGCCGATGTATTGAGAAACAATACCACCAATGCCCCAAACCAGGCTTTTGTCAGCCATCTGGTATCAGCGGCGATGGTCACAAAACCCAGTGGAATATCAATAGAAAGTTTGGGAAAGAGAACGAATAGTTCATAAGCAAAGAAGAACTGGATAAATAACGGCGAACCCCGAAAAATGAAGATAAACCACTCGGCCGATTTAGATAAAATCTGACGCTCGCTTCCCCTTGCTACAGCCAGAGCTGTCGCGAAAAAAAAACCGGTCATTATCGCCAGAATTCCGTAATAGATATTCCAAATCATACCACTGCCAATCAACACCACCTGCTCACAAAAGGTGATGTCAGATTTAGGCAGCAGGCGCGCACCAATACCGATGGCACGTAACGCGTAGTTGGCAAAGGTATCAGCACAACTCATGCGGTTACCCCCGAAGACAAATCATCGGTGTTAAGGTTATGTTCCCTTGTTACCTTCAAGGTTAGCCATTTGAAAAACCGTTCACTAACCGAGGTGAGGAGCAGGTAAAAAATCAGCAATGCAGAGAAATACCAAATCCTCCAATCCCCATGCGGGAAATCGTATATCTGGGTCTTTGATGCTCCCAAAGCGCCAGCCCAGTAAACTGCGTCTTCCACGCCAAGCAAAAACAGCAGAGGTGTCGCTTTAATCAATATCATCCACAGGTTTGAAAGACCCGGCAAGGCATAACGCCACATCTGTGGCAGATGAATACGCCAGAAAACCTGTTTTTCACTCATGCCGTAGGCTCTGGCCGTTTCCAATTGATTTTTGGGTACCGCAGCAAGGGCGCCATGCAAAGTATTGGCAGCAAATGCCCCAAAAACAATTGCAAAAGCAACCAATGCCAGGAAGAATCCGTATATCTCATGAACCCATTGATCGGTAGCACTCAACGGCATTTTAGCCGCTGTACACACAACAAAATCATTACCCTGAAAAATTGGAGCAGTCACTTCCGGGCATTTCACCTTATGTCTGATCGCTTCAATTGCCTGGTCCATGGCGATAGGAACAAACATGAAAAACACGATATCCGGAACACCGCGTACCATCGAAGTATAAATCAGCCCCACAGTTCGCAACGGTAAAAATCTCGACCGACGTGACAATGCACCAGCAAATCCCAACACCATTACCACTGGCGCGCAAAGAAATATCAAAATTAAAATAGTGCCAAAACTCAGGTAAAAAGAATAATGTGTATTAGTCGTCAAATAACACAACCACCAGCTCAATCCGGCTAAGCCGTCAGGATCTACACACATTTGCATTTGAAATGCTTACCTTTAGCTGGCACAGGCAAGCTGCCTCATGCACTAAAAATTATTTGAACAAAAGGGCCTTTAGTCAAAAAGGTCCTTTTGGAAGCTCGATTTGGATCTGCGTCCAATTCTAATATTTAACCATTTTTCCGTCGAACCACTTTGCGATTAGCTTGCTTAGTGATCCGTCTTTTTTCATCGACGCGATTGCCACATCCAGCTTGGCTTTAAGTTCGCCATCACTTTCACGAAGGCCAATACCAATTCCCCCGCCAATTACGATGTCTTCACCAACAAAAATCAACGCACCATTGCTTTCTTTAACAATTGGTTCGAGATACGACTTGTCAGCCAAAACCGCATCTGCTTCGCCGGAACGAACGGCTGCGAGAGTTTCATCCGGTGTTGCAAATTCAACTACTGTGGCTTTGGTAGACGCAACATGACTCGCTTGAATGGTGGCTTTTTGCGCTGCAACAACACCTGAAATAACTTTGTCTGCTGCACCTTTTAGAGCGACATATGCAGACGGGTCGGGTGGGAAATACTCCTGGGTAAAGTCAATCACTTTGTCGCGCTCAGCGGTGATGCTCATGCCAGCCATAATCGTATCATAGTTACCGGAAACCAGATTTGGAATGATCGAATCCCAGTCATTTTTTACCCAGGTGCAATCAAGTTTGGCAAGTTCACACAATTTGTCACCAACTTCGCGCTCAAAACCATCGATTTCACCCTTGTCATTGATGAAATTGTAAGGGGCATATGCGCCCTCAGTTCCCATTCGCACTTTTTGCATATCACTGGCAGCAAAAACTGATCCTGTCATGATTGCAGATGCAAAAGCAGCTATTATTAATCTTCTCATATTATTCTCCCTGTGCGCTCTTAATACTGTCAAACGGATGCAGTAGCGCTTAAAAATTGCTGCAACCGTTCGGATTTAGGATTTCCAAAAAGTTCTTCCGGATCACCTTGTTCTTCTATCAGACCCTGATGCAAAAATATCGATTGATTTGCGACCTCTCTAGCCAATTTCATATCATGGGTAACAATTATCATAGTGCGTCCTTCATCAGCCAGGCTTTTGATCACCCGCACAACTTCTGCTTCAAGCTCAGGGTCAAGAGCACTGGTTGGCTCATCAAACAAAATTGCCCTGGGTTCCATTGCCAATGCTCTTGCGATAGCTGCTCTTTGTTGTTGCCCGCCGGAGAGTTGGGAAGGATAGGCATCAGATTTATCACCAATACCGACTTTTTCCAAAAGCTCCAAACCAAATGCCGCAGATTGTAACGGATCACGACCCAAAACCGTAACCGGTGCCTCAATAACATTCTCCAAAATGGTCAAATGCGCCCAAAGATTGAATTGTTGAAAAACCATTGAAAGATTGGTTCTGAGTTTACGCACCTGATCATTGTCAGAGGGTTTTCGTGAAAAGCCCGACCCGCTCCATATGATGGGTTCTCCCTCAAAAATGATTTCACCGTCTTGCGGCACCTCAAGTAAATTCGCACATCGCAACAATGTACTTTTCCCAGACCCCGATGAACCGATCAAAGATATCACTTCACCTGCAGAAGCCTTAAGGTCAATGCCTTTCAGGACCTCAAGACTGCCAAATTGCTTGTGAATATTCTCAAGACAAACAACCGGTGCGACCGCGGCTCGTTCGCTTTCAGAGTCAGTTGCATTGGAATCGAAATCCAAATTACTATTATTGACCTTCATAGAATCTCAAAAACACCGAAAGAGGAACTTTAGCTGGATCAAAATTGCACACTCTGAACAATAATCCAAGCCTCAGTTAATACCCTTTAGCAAAATTCGTAAATAGATAATGTTTCAATATCTAATGCTCACCTCGTAATTCTTGCACACTAATCCTGACGAAAAGCAGCCCTGCCCTTTCTTTGAATATTCCACGGTCGATTTGTGTTCGAAACAGCTGTTTCGATATTGATTACTTCAAATCCTTTTTGGCTGGAAACAGTAGTTTCATCCGGCAATTTTCCCTCTCCTTTATTTAGTCCTGACAATTCAGGATTTTTCAAATCGCCCCTCAAATAAATCGCATGAGAACCAAATTCTTCCAACTGCCCTCTTTTTATGATTATCTTTGGCTTTTTGCCCCAGCAATTTACCCATCTCAATTTAGGAGCAAGCAAAATATCAGCTCGGTTGCACGCTAATGTCAGATAATCAGGATCATAAACCACATAAACCAGTGCGCCCTGACGGGTTTTGGCGGTGCAGATATCCTTGTTACACCGACCTTGATGCAGTATCTCACCTTGCTCATCGCCTGAATAAGCCCGTAGCCAGATATCGCGAACGAACTTGTTCCGCTTTGGATAAATCATCGCCAATTTCCCCTGATCATCTTGTATGGCAATCGCTCTGCCATCTTCTGACAAAAGGATATCGGGTATCTGGGAAGGCGCCCAGAATAATGTGCTTGCCAGCAATATCATCACACCAATAATCCGCAATCTGGTCTTGAGCATGGTCAAGAAGAACAGACCTATAAAAGCCATCGGTAACACCGGGGGACCCAATAGTCCTGTTACTCCGTTACCACCCAGAGAATTAACATAATCGGAAATAACCACGACCCATTCAATGCCCCACCCCATTACCGATAATGGTATTTGATCAAATCCATAAGGCATCAGAAAAAGCGATAACAGTGCCATTGGCATGACAATCGTTGATATGAGCGGCATTGCCATCAAGTTAGTTAAAACACCAAATGGAGCAACTCGGTGAAAATGGTAAGCAGCAAACAGAGAAGTTGCTAAACCGGCTATTAGACTAGTAAATATCAGGCTGAAAAAAAATCGCATCACCCTGTTAGTTCGCGGATGTTCCGGCTTTTTGCTTTTTCGCTCATCCAGCCACTCATAGGCTGCGATAATTGAAGCAACAGCAGCAAATGACATCTGAAACCCCGGTGACAGAACAGATTCCGGCTGCAGTATCAATATCGCCAAAGCAGCTATGGCAACACCGCGCAAAGTTATTGATTTGCGACTGATTACTGCTGCCAGAATCATCACACTGATCATGACCCAGGCACGCTCCGTTGCCACACTCATACCGGATATTGCAAGATAGGATGTCGCTGTAATCAAGCCGGCAAATAACGCCCAGTTCTTTATCGGGTAATGGGATGCCAGGCGCATATTAAGAGCCAGTACAAACCGCACTGCCCAGACCATGGTCAAACTGACAAGAGCCATATGCATGCCCGATATCGCCAGCACATGCGCCAGACCAGAACTGCGAAGAGATTCCTGTGTTTTTCGGTTGATACCGGTTCTGTCCCCGATGATCAGGGCAACCGCGACGTCGCCACTTTCACCCGGCAGTGCCAGTCTTATCCTTTGCGCAATAGAACTGCGTATGGCATTTACCAAAATGATAGACTTGGTCGACAAAGACGATGGTCTTCTGATTTTATGCTTCTGTTGATCGCTCTTGGAAGTGATTTTGGGTTTTCCCATAAAAAACCCGCTTGCTCCTAATCCATTAAACCACGAGTTAAAAGAAAAATCGAAACTCCCGGGAAATGCTGGCCCGGATATGGGCTGAATACGAGCCAGGCCGGATACGTGATCCCCCGGACTACCCACACGGTGTTTTGATGCAGCAGAAATGCGTATCGTGTTGGGTAATTCATCCTCGCCAAGCTTGTCGATGCGTTCCGGTACAATCAGATATCGCGGAGAACCGCGTTGGTTGCGCGTTACTTCAACAATGATTCCGTCAATTTGACCGGTTACGCGCGATTTCAGAGAATGGTTGGCAATTGTATCGGTTCTGATTTTCCCGGCGCTCATACCGCCAAAAAACAGCGCTATGGCACATATAAATATCCAGGGGTATCCATGATGGACAAACACCATGGATGCCAGCGCAAACGCCACAAATGTTAAGACCGGTGCCAACAACATCGGTTCAAAAGGTGCAATAAAGTAGACAGATATTCCTAAAGCAAAAATCAGTGGTGCAAAGTGGAACAAAGTTCCCGATACACGTTCACGACGCTCCGTTGCAACGAGGATATCAATTGCATTGGCAACATACACCTCAAGTCGCAAACGAAGAGGTTGCTTTTGAAATTCAAGTTGTTTGGTGTCTGGCTTTGCCAGACCATTAGAAGTCTTCGAACTGATCGCCAATAAACCCTGCCAATACCGCGACAGCATTGGGTGCGCTCTTTTTGAAACATCGAGCCGTTGGTCATCATCTGAATTTTTGTTACCTTGAGAGTATTCCATCCCGCCCCAATCGGCATTACCTGAATTGGAACAAAATCCTGACCCTTGTAACACCAGTATTTTATGCTACATCACCTTCAATCGATTTCCAAATATGCTTCGAGTAGACTAAACAATGTCCAAAACCGTAATTACGCGTTTCGCACCCTCACCAACCGGATTCTTACATATTGGTGGGGCTCGCACTGCCCTGTTTAACTGGCTTTATGCCAGGGCAAATAACGGCAAAATGTTGCTACGCATCGAAGACACTGATCGAAAAAGATCCCGTGAAGCGGCAACTGATGCCATTTTCGACGGACTTCGTTGGCTGGGTTTGGATTGGGACGACAAACCAGTATCTCAGTTTTCACGAGCAGAGCGCCACCAGCAAGTGGCACAAGAACTGGTGAAAAGCGGAAACGCTTATTATTGCTATGCCAGTCCACAGGAACTGGAAGCGCTGCGTGAAACAGCGCGCGAACAGTCTCAACCAATAGTGTATGAATGGCGCTATCGCGACCAGTCAGAAGCACCGGAAGGCATTGACCCGGTAATCCGGCTTAAGGCCCCTGTTGAGGGGCAAACAATCGTCGATGATGTAGTTCAGGGAAAAATATCCTTCAATAATAAGGAACTCGATGACATGGTATTGCTGCGTTCAGACGGCACACCTACCTACATGCTTGCTGTTGTTGTTGATGATCATGACATGGGTATTACACACATCATTCGCGGTGATGATCATTTAACCAATGCTGCCAGGCAAATACTGCTTTATATGGCGATGGGTTGGGATATCCCGATAATGATCCACATACCGCTTATCCATGGTGCCGATGGAGCGAAACTATCCAAACGACACGGGGCTCTTGGCGTTGATGCATATCGGGCCATGGGCTATCTGCCTCATGCACTGAGAAACTATCTGGTACGATTGGGATGGTCGCACGGAAATGATGAAATTATTTCAACGCAACAAATGCTCGAATGGTTTGATACCAATGGAATAGGAAAAGGCGCTTCACGATTCGATTTTTCAAAACTGGAGCACTTAAACGGCCACTATATTCGCAATTCTGATGATCTGTTTCTGGTCGAGCAACTGGTTCAAAATGCTGAATTTCTGGAAGTCAGTCAAATCCTCAAATCCCGATTAAGTCATGCTCAACAAGATCTGCTGGTTAGGGCAATGCCCTTGCTCAAGGAAAAAGCAAAAACGCTTTGCGATCTTGCCAAAGGCACCAAGTTTCTATTCAATCAGAGGCCATTGGAGCTTGATGAAAAAGCCACTAAAACACTTGATGAAAACAGTCTTGAGATATTGAAGAGATTAATACCATCACTACAAAAACTGTTAGAATGGAATGCCGATCAATTAAGCCAGACGGTGAGAAAATTTTGTGATCTCGAAGAGCTTAAACTTGGAAAAGTTGCCCAACCCATCCGTTGCGCCATTGCTGGAACGCCAACAGCACCCGGGGTCTTCGAACTAATGGAACTATTAGGCAAAAATGAAACTTTGGCCAGAATATCCGATCAGCTGGATAAATGAAGGCTTTCGGCAGTGCCAGTCGCTGTCAAAAATGTGTAAATACGACGCGACGAATTGCTCTATGCCTTTAGTTGACTTGTATCATAATGACAAATCAGATACCTACAGAGCATAAATTCTGGTTGCACTATTCTAACCAACAAACGGCGCATGTTGGAAACCTAATAGCTAGGGTAATATCGAATCAGTCTCTGGCTGGTTTGAGATATAGCGAATTTTTTGATGCAGCGACAATCAAGTGATAATTGATCACTACAAAGCCTTAGCAGGTACGCATGCAACCTAATTGCGGCGCCCGATGAGTTGATTATGGAAGGAAGTATGAATGACAGACAAGAAAGCTACTTTAACGATTGATGGTGAAAGCTGGGATTTTCCGATCTACTCCGGAAACATGGGTCCTGATGTTATTGATATAACTTCCCTTTACAAAGTTACAGGCCATTTTACCCTGGACCCCGGTTTTACCTCTACAGCTTCCTGCGATAGCGAAATTACTTTTATTGATGGTAACAAAGGTGTGTTGGCGCACCGCGGATATCCAATCGAACAATTAGCCAATGAAGGTGATTTCCTCGAAACATGTTATTTGCTGCTTTATGGTGATCTGCCAACACAGGCACAAAAAACCAGGTTTGACAATCAAATCACTCAGCACACTATGTTGCACGATCAAATGGGGAAACTATTCTCCGGCTTTCGTCGTGATGCCCATCCCATGGCTATTATGGTTGGTGTAGTCGGCGCTTTGTCAGCATTTTATCATGATTCAACCGATATCTCTGATGAACATCAGCGCATGGTAGCCTCCATGCGAATGATTGCAAAAATGCCGACAATTGCGGCATGGGCATACAAATATTCAATTGGCCAACCGTTTGTATTCCCTAAAAATAATCTGAATTATGCTTCAAATTTCCTTCACATGTGTTTCGCTGTACCATGTGAAGAATATGAGATTAATCCGGTGTTTTCCCGCGCCATGGATCGTATTTTTACACTTCATGCGGACCATGAACAAAACGCTTCAACTTCCACAGTTCGACTTGCCGGATCATCTGGCGCAAATCCATTCGCCTGTATTGCCGCCGGCATCGCATGTTTATGGGGCCCCGCCCACGGTGGTGCCAATGAAGCTGCGCTAAATATGTTACATGAAATCGGCACACCTGATCGTATTCCGGAATTTATCGCACGGGCAAAGGATAAAGACGATCCGTTTCGATTGATGGGTTTTGGTCACCGCGTTTACAAAAACTATGATCCAAGGGCCAGGATTTTGCAAAAATCCACCCATGAAGTGCTTGGAGCCCTGGGAATTAAAGATGATCCCATTCTTGATATCGCCCTTGAGCTTGAAAAAATTGCATTGACTGATGACTACTTCATCAAAAGAAATTTATATCCCAATATTGATTTTTATTCTGGCATCACCCTGAAAGCACTGGGCTTCCCGACTGATATGTTCACCGTTTTGTTTTCGGTAGCAAGAACCGTCGGCTGGATTGCGCAATGGAAAGAAATGATAGAAGATCCCAACCAGAAAATCGGCAGACCCCGTCAGCTTTTCAACGGCTCAGATTTCCGCGACTATGTATCGATTGATAAACGCTGATAATCCGCTCAAAGCATATGCTGACATGAATTTGGGACAATAGGTAGCCAGTGAATTTCACTGGCTGTTTGTCACGGGCGTGACTCTTTTCTCAATTTGTTTTTGCCATCCGGCAATTTCAAGAATTTTCAAAGCCGCCAGGTCCTGTTTGGCGCTGTCCTCACGCATGATTTCTTTCAACAATTTAAAGCCCTCCAGCTGTGCTTCACGCTGATGTCCTTTTTTTCCCAGTAACTCAAGTTCTCTGGCCAGGGCCTGCGGATGCCCGTATTCTTCAAACCTTTCAGGAATAATCGTTCTGTCGGCAATCAGGTTGGGTAAACAAGCTGTCCACCCGACGACCATATGTTTGACGATAAACCCCAGTGCGTCCAGCTTGTAAATCGAAACGGTGGGTATGGAAAACAAACCCAGTTCTAACAAAACCGTACCTGAGCATGCCAACGCCAAATCTCCATCTTCAAATGCGGATTGTTTGGCTTTCTTACCCAGGGCAATTTTCGGTTTTATAGGCCATTGGCTGACATTTTCACCTATATAGTCTGCAAGATGATCAACTGTCGGCATGACAGCCTTAAACGCAATATTTCTCTGTTTCATTATAACCAGAGTATCCCTGATCAACGGCAAAAGACGCTTCACTTCACCTTTACGAGAACCGGGAAGGACGAGCAATTTGAGTGGATTTGCTGGTACACTACGATCTTTGTCGCCAAACTGTTCCATATCCCCGGAAAGCGGATGTCCAACATAGGTCGTTTCAGGCCCGCCCAATTCCTTCATTAGCTTTGGTTCAAAAGGTAAAATTGCCAGGATATGATCGAATAACGCGTTCATTTTCTTCGCCCTGCCCTGACGCCAGGCCCAAACACTTGGGCAAATATATTTAACAATTGGGAGGTCGGGGCGTATCTTTTTAACTCTTTTGGCCACTGCATAGTTAAAATCAGGGCTGTCAATCAGCAACAAAATATCGGGCTTAAAAGCGGCAATATCTCTTGTGACTTGACGAATCAGGCTATGAATTTTTGGTAATTTCGCGATAATAGCCGTTAATCCCATCACCGACAATTGTGTAACATCAAAAAGACTTTTGGCACCCAGCGCCTGCATTTTGGGCCCGGCCAACCCGCCAAGTTCCCATTCTATATTCTGACGTTGAAGTGATCGCAATAATTCAGCACCCAAAGCATCGCCCGACGCTTCTCCGGTTACTATATAAATACGCAAAGGATGGATTTTTGTCACGAAGAACATCCGGCGGGTAATGAATTGCACTCGTATCCAAAAATGTAAATTTTATTTTTGACGGCAAGCTCCAGTGTTTCATCCCGTTGCAAAATCAGTGACTTTCCAGCATCAATTGCAATACCGAATAATCCAGCCCTTTTTGCTTCAAGAATAGTATTGGGACCGATAGCCGGCATATCGACGCGATGATCCTGACTGGTTTTCATCAATTTTACCAATACGCCGTTTTTCCCGACTGCCGGCAAACGCCCACTTTGACGTAAATCAACAACACGTTGCAATAATCCGTCAGTGCCCTCCACACCCTCAATCGCAATCACCCGGCCGCCTTCAGCTATTGCCGCCTGGCCAATATCCAGTTCTCCCAATGCAATACAGGCTGCTGCGGCAAGTTCAATATTTACCAGATCCTTGCGACCGGGTTTTCGACCCGCAATTTTTCCAGATGTGGATAGCAGTTTGGGAACTACCTGATGAGCTCCGACTACCTGGATTTTATGATCTTCAAAAAGTTTTATCAGTCCCGATAGCAATGTGTCATCACCTCCCAACAACAGGGCCATGGCCCTTGGAATGGAACTAATTGCGCCCCAGTCCAATTTCATCTTGAACACTTCCGGGCGGGCGTGAACTCCGCCAGCCATAACAATCTGGCTAATGCCTTTTTTTTTCAGCAACTTTAACAAACTGCCAAACTGCCCCAAATTCATGTATCGATGGTCAAACTCTTCAATCGAACAGTCCGCTTCGCCCTCAATCCCAACCATAAAGGGCTGTCTGCCACAAGCCATGGCACCAGCAGCAATTTCCGCTGGCAGGGAACCATATCCGGAAATTATGGCAATAGGGCTTTCCCGGTTTATCTCTGAATTGTTGTCAACTTCAAGGGGCATCTCATGTTCTAGTCCTTTTTCGGTGTACAAAGCGCTCGATCACCACCATTGGAAATAAATTCCAATATCAAGGCACAAACTTCATCACCATCCAGGTTCGCTTTGGCAGCAAGCGCGGCTTCCTTAACCGGTTTATCGCCGTAAAACAAAATTTTGAATAAAGCCCGCGCACCATGAATGGATTGCCGCTCAATTCCCGCTCGCTTCATACCAATCAGATTAAGGCCACCCAGATAAGCTCTATTTCCCAACGCCATTCCAAAAGGGATAACATCATTTTCTACGCCTGCCATCCCACCGACAAAGGCATTGCGGCCAATACGGCAGAACTGGTGGACGCCTGCACCTCCGCCAAAAATAACATTGTCGCCAATGATACAGTGCCCTGCGATCATGACCGCATTGGAAAATATGGCGTTGTTTCCCACTACACAATCATGAGCAACGTGAGAATTGGCCAGGAATACACAATTGTTGCCAATGCGGGTGATGCCACTATCACCAGCAGTACCTGGGTTCATTGTCACACCTTCGCGGATGATACAATTCTCACCCACAATCAACTTGCAATCCTCACCATGGTATTTCAAATCCTGAGGCTCATGACCAATTGAGGCAAATGGAAATATCTTTGTGCCTGCACCAATACTTGTTGTACCACTAACAACAACATGAGAATGAAATTTAACCCGGTCAGCCAACTTCACATTGTTGCCAATATGGCAAAATGGGCCAATTTCTATACTGTCGCCAAGAATCGCGCCGTCTTCTATGATGGCTGAGGGGTGAATATTGTTTACCATTAACTATCTTCCGGATCCATCATCATCGCAGTAATTGAGGCTTCTGCCACTTTGCCATTGTCGACCTCAGCAACGCAATCATATTTAAAAATACCTCTGCGATGTTTGGTTTGCTCAACGCGCAACATCAATACGTCACCCGGCACCACAGGTTTTCTGAATTTTACACCATCAATCGACATGAAATAGACAAGTTTGACTTTGCCCTTCGAATGCTCGCGCGCGCAAATGGCGCCGGCGGTTTGCGCCATCGCCTCAATGATTAAAACACCCGGCATAATTGGTTTTTCGGGAAAATGTCCAGTAAAATGGGGTTCATTTACCGTCACGTTTTTGACGCCAACAGCTGAAATATCCTTGTCAATATCAACAATTTTATCAATCAGCAAAAAGGGATACCTGTGCGGTAGCAGCTGAAACAGTTCATTGACGCTAACGGTGTCTAACGCATTTTCACTCATTTCGTTTTCACTTTCCATTGGTTCGCCACTTTTTTGCTTCTCTTACAGTTTTTGCAGCTTTACGCATCCACAAATCTGCTGGAATTGAAGGGTAGCCCATTACTTTTTCACCCGGTTCAATATCACGGTGAACCCCTGAACCGCCGCCAATTTGAGCTCCTGATCCAATTGTCACATGACCAATAATTCCAGCCTGACCGGCGACAATAACAAAGTCACCCAAAGTCGCACTACCCGAAATTCCCACCAGCCCCACAATAATACAATGACGTCCCATTACCACATTGTGCCCAATCTGGACCAGATTATCTATTTTGCAGCCTTCCCCAATGATAGTGTCACGATTTGCTCCACGGTCAATCGTTGTATTCGCGCCGATTTCGACATGATCCTGGATAATCACCCGGCCAATCTGCGGCACTTTCTGATGACCGCCAGGCCCCATGGCGAAACCAAATCCATCCTGCCCAATACTGGCACCGGAATGAATGATAACATTGTCGCCAATGAATGTATGCGTAATTGTACAATTCGCACTGATCGTGCAATTACGGCCAATTTGTACATTCGCTCCGACAACTGCACCCGCCAGAATATGGCTACCCGCACCAACCGAAGCATTTTCTCCAATTATACATCCCGGTTCAATGATTACATTCTCTTCACATTCAACTCCTTGCGCCAAAAACGCGGCATCACTGATTGAAACTTCACCGGTAATCGGTTGCGGCCTTACCGCAGTCGGATAAAGCAGATTTAACGTTTGCGCATAAGCGTTATAGGGATTGGGGTGAACAAGAATATTAAGGTGATCAGGTGCCTGCCTGGCATGTTTTTTACTACAAAACACTGCTCCGGCTGAAGTTGTTTCAAGATAGCTCAGATAACTTGCATTATCCAGAAACGTGACAGCGCCTTTACCCGCTGCTTCTATAGGACCGGCAATCTGTATATCAACTTCACCTCCAGAACCCATCACCAGTATTGACCCCGTCTTCGCCGCAATATCTGCAAGTTGCAAAGATTGTGTTCGCGCAAAGAAGCTGGGATTTATCATACATATTCCTGAAAATCAGTTTTGCTAGAACGCTGAAAATGAAGTTCGGCAAAATCCGGGATCTGATAATTCCAGAATCGCTAGAAACTGGTACTTGCGCCGAAATTAAATCTGCGAACATTATCATATGTTTTGCTAATAACTGGTTCAGCAAAATCAAAACGGATCGGACCGAAAGGTGAATCCCAAATCACACTGACACCAATTGATGCGCGGAAAGAATTATCATCAATTGACGACAAACTGGCGGTCGGATTAGCCGCAGCAATCAGTGCACGACTTGCCGAATCAACATCATACAGCGTACCGGCATCAGCAAATAATGCAGCCCTCAGCCCGGCAGATTCAGGTATCAATGGTAACGGGAACTGAACTTCGGCGGTTGCGTTGAAGTATGTCATCCCCCCCAATGCATCGTCGGTAACCGGGTCACGAGGACCAAATCCATACGAGTCGAATCCACGAATATCGTGGCTCCCCTGACGAAAGTTATCCAGCACACGATAGCTGCCACTGCTGCCAAGGTTTAGAATGTGGCCTGCCCGCACGCGACCAAAGCCAACAATATCAACATCTTTCGACAATGGAACATAGGCTGCAACTGAAGCCACTGTTTTCAGGAAAGTTGCGTCTCCACCAACACCAGCAAAACCCTGATTAAAAGTAGCTTTTACACCTTCCCTTGGAGTCTTTGGATTATCAAAATCGGCATAGACAAGTGAATATCCAACAACTGATGCCACCCAGCTTCCCTGCCACGGAGCAATTGCTGCGGAAATCTCAGAATTAACATCATTATTACCCTGAATTCCATCAGTAGAATCAATCAAACTGCTAGGTATGGTCATATCGCTGGAGTCAAAACTGTAAAACAAACCACCAGCCAAATGATCGGTTAACGGCACGGAAAAACGCAAGGCCCCGGTCGTGGAATTTGTTCCATAGGCTTTGCCACTGCTAGTATCTGAAAGTGTTTGGCCAAGTTCAAAACCTGCAGAAAGCCTGTATCCAAGGAAATAAGGTTCTGTGAACGCCAACCTGTATTCCTGATCATCAGCTCCAAGTCCGGCAGTGATGGCAAAATGCTGCCCGCGACCGAGAAAGTTTTTCTCGGAAAATTTGATATTGGCGATTGCGCCATCAGATGACGAGTAACCGCCACCGATGGAGAATTCACCTGTTGCCTTGTCTGCAACCCGCACCACTACCACGACCCTATCTGGTGTAGAGCCGGGTCTTGTTGAAATATCGACTCGATCAAAAAATCCCAGACCTTCAAGACGCGCTTTGGTTCTTTTAACACCCGATTGGCTAAAAGCATCTCCTTCGGATATATCGAATTCACGACGAATGACGAAGTCCCGAGTACGATCATTACCCAAAATGTCAATACGCTCAATATAGACCCGCGGCCCTTCATCAATCAGGAACACGACATCAATGGTACCAGTCTGGAAATTACGGTCACCGCGCGGCACTACTTCAACAAACGCATGCCCTCGTGCAGCAACTGCGTTTGTTAGCTGATTAATACTGCTCTCAACATCACGCGCTGAATAAGAACTGCCGCTTCTTATCTCCAGCTCGTCATAAAATTCATCCACAGACAGACCTGAAATGGTACTTTCAATTGAAACTTCACCAAACTTGTAAAGCGAACCTTCATCGATGTTAAAGATGATATTATACTGATTTAGACTCGGATCAAGATCAGCAATCGTTGATATCAACTGAAAGTCTGCAAAGCCGTGATTATAATAATAGCGACGCAGCAGCTCTTCATCTGCCTGTATCTTGGCTGGATCATAAATATCATTCGTGCGAATAAAGGAAAGGAAATTACTCTCCTTGGTTTTGATGATATCTTTCAGTCGAAAATCACTTATCGCAGAGTTGCCATTAAACTGAATGCTCAAAATCTTGGTTTTATCGCCCTCGTTAATGTTAAAAATCACATTAACGCGGTTATTGCTTAATTCCACAACTTCATAAGAAACGGAAGCATCTTCGCGCCCGACACGAGAATAAGCGTTCGAAATTGTTTCAACATCACTCAACACAGTTTCTTCGCTGAATATGGAACGTGAGGCCGATTGCACGGAAGATCGTAAAGCGGGATCTTTCAAACGCTTGTTGCCCTCGAAAAACACTTCATTGATAGTCGGGTTTTCATCAACTTCAACGATCAGTGTCTTGCCACGACGGGAGATGCCGACATCTCTAAACAACCCTGTGGCAAATAGCCGTTTGACGGACTCATCAACATCACCGTTGTTATAAGATGACCCAGGCTTAATCGTCAGGTATGAAGCAACAGTATCCGAATCCATTCTCTCATTGCCGATCACACTGATTTGATTGACTACTGCGGCCTGCACCTCAGACACCGCACCAATCAACATGGTCACAGACGAAAGCAATAAAAGAATATTGAACATCAGAGCGTAAGCAATTGTTTTTGTTTTATTAAATTCCGCCAGCATACCTAATTCAAGTCCTGAAATTTTTCACATTAAGGCGCAAAAACTCCACCGCCATTTTGACGCAAAAGAATCTCGGCACGTAATTAAAACTTTTACAGAGTTTTTCACTCCGTGCAAGCCTTTGTAGATAAAGAATTATGTCATTTTGTCAATGTGTTGCAGATAAGTCATGCTATTACCAAAGTGGTTAACAAACGGTTAAGAAATGGTTAAGAATGGAGTCTGTTTCGCCTATTGCAACCACAGAAATACATCATTATAGGTGGTAAAAATCATGAGGGAAAATATGATCAACATTCCCATAGTAAAGCCCATTTCCTGCGCTTTTTCACTTAAAGGCTTACCCCTAATGGCCTCAATCGCATAAAAAACCAGATGCCCGCCATCCAGCATCGGAATCGGAAACAGGTTCATCAGTCCGATTGCAACCGAAATAAATGCGACAAACTGAATTAACGAAGCGGCTCCCTGACTGGCAATATCTCCAGAATATTTGGCAATTTTGATTGGCCCACCAAGCATATCAGCCGATTTTTTGCCGATAAAAATGTCCTTTATATAAATCAACGGTATCTTAATCTGGTACCAGGTTTGACGAACCGCTTCGTTTAGCGCACTGACAAAATTTAATTTCTCAATTCTAAAGTTTCCAACCGCCCGGGTGTTTGTAATACCGATAATTCCAACCCTTTGAACGTTACCAAAACGATCCTTGAATTGTTTCTCTCGCGGGGTAATGAGAAACTCACGCAACGTGCCCGATCGGTTGATTACGATCGGCATTTGTGCTCCCGCATTGGGTGCGACTATCAAGGGAATGTCATTGAATGATTTTATAGACACACCGTCAATGCTAACGACAATGTCGCCTGCCTTCAGACCGGTATCTTCCGCAGCACTGTCTGCCTGAACTGCTGCAATGACCGGATCGGACACAGGTTTTCCCCAAATCATGAATCCAGCCGTAAAAATAACAATGGCTAGTATAAAGTTGGCAATTGGACCTGCCACGATAATTGCTGAACGCTGACCAACTGATTTATGCATGAAACTTCCGGATTTGTCTTCTTCACTCATATTATTGTGCTGATCAAAATCCGGTACAGATGCAGCATTGGCATCTCCGGCAAATTTGACATATCCGCCCAATGGAATTGCACACAGTTTCCAGCGTGTGCCCTGCTTGTCAGTCATTCCGAACAATTCGCGCCCAAACCCCACTGCAAAATCGTCAACTTTTACACCGTTCCAGCGCGCCACGGCGAAATGTCCGAGTTCATGAAAAAACACAACTGGCGTCAAAACCAGAAGAAATGGAAGAATATAACTCAACAACCAGTAGGCATTGCCAAATATCTGGGAGACAAATTCACTCATGGAAAGTTTACCTGAAATTAATTGGGGTTTGAAATTCGTTACATTTTATATTCTTGGCTGAACATCGAACATCGACAATCGTTCAAAAAATTTTTTCGACTAAACACAACATTCATGGCATGAACATGGCAATTGATACTTGTCAAGTATTTACGTCACAACGACAATTTGTTTTCATAGTCTATCCCCTGGACCACCTTGTCCTTACACAGAATAATTTGACCGGTTTTTCACGACTGCTGGCAAAATATGGTTTTCGCCCAGGAAGTTTTGGGGGGCTGGTTGACCACAAGAAAAACACAATGAAGTCAAGCAAGCGTGAAAAAGTGGGCATCGGTGGACGATAACAGTCTATCTACTGTGTTGCAAAATTTGTCCGATCACCAGATCGCGCTGTATTTCACGCCTGACCGAGTAAACTGTTTTGGTCCATCACATGCTTCCGGACAAGAAAGAAGCGGTCTGGTCAAACATAAGGGACATAAAGGCATTTGCTGGTTCCCAGGTCCAGGTACCGAAAAAGACATCTGACAGAAAAAGCGAAAATACCCAAGCAACAACGGATGTTAAAATCAGTCCGTCAACCCGATCAAGTATTCCTCCGTGACCCGGTATTATGGCCCCGGAATCTTTGACATCGAACTTTCTCTTCAAAACAGATTCGGCCAAATCTCCTATCTGCGAGAGAAATACCAACAGCATGCCAATGGGTATAAAAACCATGCCCGCCTGATATCCCGAGAGAAACATCACGAGCCAGCCAATGAATAAACCCCCAAACAAGCCGCCAAAAAACCCGGACCAGGTTTTGCCTGGAGATATTTTGGGGATGAGTTTTGGACCACCAAAGGACTTGCCGACAACATAGGCCATTGTGTCAGCTCCCCAAACCAGGGCAAACAACAATATTATTGCATAATAGCCCTCCTGGGAATGGCCACGCAAATGCACCAGTGCGAAGAATGGTGCCAACACATAAACCAATCCAGCGGCTCCCCACCCTGTTCGCTTGATTACCAATTCCCATGCCCCCAGAAATAAAAATGCAAACAAGGTCAAAACGATGGCAGTGTCATAGGCTTTGACAATCCATGCAGCCATATTCAATACAATAAAGGCAAAAGTAATCAGCGCGACGCGCATCGGTAGTACCTGCTGGCAAATTTTGCGATATTCATCAAACATAATGATCGCCGCAACACCAACAAGAGCTTGAAATGCAAAGCCGCCCATCCATGTCAGTGCAAAAGCAAAACCTGCCAACAGTAATCCGTAGATAACGCGCGATTGCAATTCAGAATTGCTGCCGGAACTATCACCCGAAATCTCTTCAGCAATTTTAATTTCACTCTTGCAAACAGGCTTTCTCAAGATGCCGTGTCCTTAACCAGGCCGCCAAAAGTCCTACTCCTGTTGCGATATTCGACCAGGCAATCAGACAAATCTGTTTTTCCAAATTCAGGCCACAAACAATCAACAAATACTAATTCACTATAGGCTGCCTGCCACATCAGAAAATTCGAAAGGCGCTTTTCGCCACTGGTACGAATGATCATATCCGGGTCGGGTATGTCATGGGTATCCATATGATCACTAATAATTTGAGGATCAATCTCATCAAGAGTAATCTCATCGTTCACAACTTTACTTGCAATCAATTTCACCGTGCGGGCAATCTCGTCGCGTGCACCGTAATTAAACGCGATCACAAGTGTTTGAGCATTATTATTTTGAGTCAGAATTTCAGCTTCAACCAACAAATTCAATACGTCTGAAGGAAGCCCTTCGCGTGAACCAATGATGCGTACACATACATTGTTATTGTGCAATTCCGCCAGGTCACGTCTGATGAACAAGCGCAACAACGCAAATAGTTCGTTGATTTCACCTTCCGGTCTTGACCAGTTTTCTGACGAAAAAGAAAAAAGCGTTAAGTATTCTATTCCGAATTCGCGCGCGGCACGGACAGTTTTCTTAAGCGCGTCGACACCAGCTTTATGACCGTGAGAACGCGGCAACATCCTGCGCTGCGCCCATCGGCCATTTCCATCCATGATAATTGCAACATGACGCGGAGTAGCGTAAACATCGTCAGCTTTCGATGATTGTTTCATGCCTTATCCCCGTAAATATCCCAATTACTATAAAGAACAATCATGCCATTCACAAATTCCAGCAATCAAAGTTGGCTTGGATCATAGAATGTTATTGGCTGACGCGCTGCTCAGCTTTGATTTGCAGGTCCTTCTATCGTCAATCCAAATCAAATCATACCTGCATGATTTCTTTTTCTTTTGTTGCCAGTGATTCATCTATAATGGCGATCGTGTCATCTGTATGTTTTTGAACCTTGTCCGAACCAGATCTCGATTCATCTTCTCCCATATCCCCATCTTTTTCCATTTTTTTTAATTCGTCCATTCCGTCTTTGCGAACATGACGTACTGCTACCCTCGCTTGCTCAGCATATTGATGGGCAACTTTTACCAGGTCTTTACGACGCTCTTCATTTAACTCCGGTAATGGCATGCGCAAATTGACACCTTCGACAATCGGATTAAGTCCCAGATCAGATTCGCGGATCGCTTTCTCAACAGCACCTGCCATTGATTTATCCCAGACTTGAACCGCAACCATTCTCGGTTCGGGCACCGTCACCGTACCAACCTGGTTAATTGGCATTGCCTGTCCATATGCTTCGATCACAATCGAATCCAAAATACTGGCTGATGCCCTTCCAGTACGTAAAGCTGCAAAATCACTCTTCAGGGATGATACTGCGCCATCCATGCGCCTCTTCAAATCATTAAGGTCAATCATCTTTTTTTGATTCCGTTTGTCTGTTCTTCAATTTATATTTACGCCTCTACGATAGTGCAATGGCCATGGCCATTCAATATGTTTACCAGTCCGTTGTCAGAATGTATTGAGAATACAACGACGGGAATACTGTAATCGCGTGCCAGACTCACAGCGGCCGTATCCATAACACTCAAGCCTTTGGAGATTATCTCATCGTGAGATATATGTTCAAATCGAATGGCATTGGGACATTTCTTTGGATCTGCCGAATAAATGCCATCAACCTGAGTCCCTTTAAACAAAGCATCAGCCCGAATTTCGACCGCTCGCAAAGCAGCTGCGGTATCTGTTGTAAAGAACGGATGGCCAATTCCCCCGGCAAATACCACAACTTTTCCATTCTCCATGTGGTTATCAAGATCGTTTTGACTAAACGTTTGTGTAATTTTTGGCATATCGACCGCGTTCATCACCACACATTCCAGCCCCGCATCAATGATCGCCATTTTCAACGCCAGTGCATTCATGGTAGTTGCAAGAATGCCCATATGGTCACCGGTTATTCGATCGGCCCCTTTTGCCGCAAGTGCCACTCCGCGAAATATATTTCCTCCACCAACGACAACACCGATTTCACATCCCATATCGACCGCAGACTTAATATCAGAAGCGATTTTGGCGGTCATCGCCGGATCAATACCAAAGCTCTGATCACCTAAAAGTGCCTCACCTGATACCTTCAATAACAATCTTTTATATATTGGTTTGTCACTCATGATTCGCCTGTTCTTAATTATGGAGTCTGAATACAACAAGGGCGCCACGTTGTCACGAAGCGCCCAGATGTATTTATCACTGATTATGCATCGGAAACTCAGGATTTGTTCATTTCCGCCACTTCGGCAGCAAAATCACTTTCCTCTTTTTCAATACCATCACCTAATGCAAATCGGGTAAACCCTCGCAAAGTAATGGTGGCCCCTGCATCACCTTCCACATTTTTCAGGGCTTGTTCGACGGTATTTTCACCATCAACAACAAATGTTTGCGACAATAATACGCTTTCCTGATAGAATTTGCGCATCCGCCCGTCGACCATTTTCTCAACAATATTATCAGGCTTGCCAGATTCTCGGGCCTGCTCAGAGAAAATTGCGCGTTCACGATCAGCAACATCCTGGGGAATATCATCCTGAGTAGCAGCCAATGGATTGAGAGCGGCAATATGCATGGCAATCTGCCTGCCTATCGCGGTCAATACTTCGGTTTTTCCAGAAGATTCAAGCGCAACCAAAACACCAATTTTACCCAAACCATCGCTAATCGCATTATGAACATAGGAAGCGACAACACCCTCAGGCACTGCCATCACCGCTATTCGGCGCAAATTCATGTTCTCGCCAATTGTTCCGATGGCTTCAGTAATGGTCTCAGAGACACTTTTACCGGTATCGGAACCATCGACAGAAATGGCCGCAGATGCCACAGCCTCAAGCGAACCATCGGTTCCAATCGCTGACGCCGCCACACCTCGCACGATGCTCTGAAACTGTTCATTGCGGGCAACGAAATCGGTTTCTGAATTTACTTCAACGACAGCTGCTTTGTTACCATCAGACAAAATACCGACGAGGCCTTCTGCCGCTACCCGGCCTGATTTTTTTTCTGCCTTGGTGATACCTTTGGTACGAAGCCAGTCCATAGCCGCCTCAAGGTCACCATCGTTTTCTTTCAGCGCATTTTTGCAATCCATCATGCCTGCGCCTGATTTTTCGCGCAGTTCCTTAACCATTGATGCTGTAATCGTCATTTTTCTATCCTTAAATGACAGGAAGGCAAGAAATCAATTCTTGCCCGCCGCCAATTCAACAAATTCAATTCATACCAATTTCCGGCAGAAATTGAAGCCCTACTGAGCTGAGAATCCTTTAGCCTGGGCAATCCAGCCATCACGCTCAATTTTACCCTTGAAGTTTAGCCTTGTATCAACTTTTTCAATTTCCGGGGCGGTGAAAGCTGCCACCTGAGCAAACTTAGTGATGCCAAGCGAATGCAGTTTTCCTTCAAGCACCGGACCGATACCAGAGATTTTTTTCAAATCGTCTGGTTCACCTGATGGCGTCTCAAACAATGCACCTTCTTCACTCGATTCACTAACCGGCTGCTCTGACACGACTTCGGCCACCGGTTTTTCAACTTCCGGCGCTTCAACTACTTCAACTTCCGGCGCTTCAACTACTTCAGCTGCCGGCGCTTCAACCACTTCAGCTGCCGGCGCTTCAACTACTTCAGCTACCGGTGGTTCAACCACTTCCGCTACTGGTGCTTCAACCACTGGTGGTTCGATCTCTTTAGCAACCGGGGCTTCAATCACTTCAGCTACTGGAGCTGCAGATTCTTCAAGTACTGCTTCAATCGGGTTTTCTGATGCACCCAGATCAACGCCAAGGTTGCCCTGTTGACGGGCAATACCATCAAGGGCCGCTTTTGCAACCAGATCACAATACAGGTTGATCGAACGTGAAGCATCATCATTTCCGGGAATCGGGTGTGTAATTTCATCCGGGTTACAATTTGAATCAAGCACCGCAACGACAGGAATATTCAGGCGTTTTGCCTCCTGAATTGCAATCGCTTCCTTGTTCGTATCAATCACAAACAATAGATCAGGTGTGCCGCCCATATCTTTAATTCCACCCAGCGCGCGTTCAAGCTTGTCGCGTTCACGGGTCAGTGTCAGGCGTTCTTTTTTGGTCAGTTGAGACGCTTCATTTGTGGCAAGTATTTCGTCAACTTTACGCAAGCGCTTGATTGAATTGGAAATTGTATTCCAGTTTGTCAGCATGCCGCCAAGCCAGCGAGCATTCACATAATACTGCGCTGAACGTTTGGCTGCATCAGAGATTATATCAGAAGCCTGACGTTTCGTTCCAACAAACAACACACGTCCGCCACCAGCAACGGTATCAGAAACCGTTTTCAGTGCCTGATGAAGAAGCGGCACGGTTTGTGCAAGATCCATAATGTGAATTTTATTTCGTGTACCAAATATGAAGGGACCCATCTTTGGGTTCCATCTGTGGCTTTGGTGGCCAAAATGACAGCCAGCTTCCAACAACTGACGCATGGTAAACTCTGGTAGAGCCATGTTTTTCTCCTTTACCGGTTGAACCTCCGCAGATGCTGAACAACGTTACCGCCGTCACCGGATCGCCATTTGATCGTTGCCATATCGAGGGCTGAGCCAAACCTAAAAGGCCTGGTTGATCAGTAGCGCAAATCTGCGTGTGGAATTAGCGTGTCCTTAAAGGATAAATTTGGCAGGCGCAAGGGAAAATTTGAAGCAGAAATTGAATATGTGAATTTTGCCAATTCTCTGTGTCCTGCCAAATCAGTTTTCAGTGAAAATTACAGCATCGTTTGTTGTAAATATTGGTCCGGTTCTATGGCAAGTTCAGACAACTTTATCAAGCAGGGGCTGGAGAGATGGATGAATCTCTGGGCTCTCATCTTTCAAGAACTGAACAATCGCCTTTTCATTTTCATGAATAACGCCATCACGGCCAATTCGATCAACTATCCAATGGGATTCACCTCTGTCAATTACTACCGCTTCCTTGTTTTTCTGATCAAATTCTGCATTCCGTTTACCCCAGTCTTGCTCAACACGTTGGCCGTCTGAAGTAAATATCTGATCCAGCCCTCCATTTTTGAAAAGGCTGCTAAACGAAGATAACGCCTTTTTCAAAGTGCCAGCGACATCAATTTCTGTGTCATTCAACCATTCCTCCCGGGCAAATGCTGTTTGGCGATCTGGCATCGCATATCCTGATACGGCCATCAGGTGATTGGCTATCGCCTTTACAAACAAATCATGCCATGCCGGATGGTTTTGTGCTTGTGTAGTTTTGTCATTCAATTCAAAGAGCACTTCTGCCTCTTTTCGGGAAATAGCGATACTGTTTTCACTGGAAACAGCATAAATCACCCGGCGCAGCAATTCAGCTTCGGCTTTGCCAATAACGCCTTTGGTAATTTTTTCGCCACTCAGCAATTCCCCTTCCCCGGTAATGACCAGACGGGTAACTTGCTCCAGGACATAATTGACCAAAAAGTCTGGACAATCAGACGCTTTTTCAATTGTTCTGACCAATAATTCCAATTCATTGGCAACATTGATATTGCCATCGCGCTGCATCTGGCGAACAAGCCATTCGCCGTTTTCGACAGATATATATCCGCGCGGCTCCATCTGATCGACTGCAAAGTCAGCTAAAACCTCAACAAAAAATTCGTGCCACTCCGAACACTGGTTTTCGCTCGCCTCATTGATCATGAAGACCGCGTCAGCCTCGTGTTTCGATATCAGGCCATCGCGAAATAATTCTCTGCGAAATATCAACACATCCTTTGCGCTAATGGTTTCTGGTGATTGTAAAAGAGGTGAAAGATCTATGGGGCTTGTCAGGATCATGATATTTTCCGCTGTGTCTGGCAATTAAGCCGATGAATAAGCGGAGATGATAGATTATCATGTTTTACATTTTCCAAAAAAAGATGATTAACAAATAGTTACGGTAACGGTAACTATCCTTATTCCCTACCCTTTGAGCATCAATTGTTTAGCTCAATCAACCTATCGCGCTTCGCTTTCACCCTGCCGACAAATCCAACAC